>JAAYGA010000207.1 GCA_012727935.1 Pseudomonadaceae bacterium
ACATCAAGCGAGCCTTTAAAGATTTTGCGAATCATGCTTTCAGCCGTGCCCATGATGCTAGCTTCGTCGATAAAAGACGCTTCAATATCTATCTGGGTAAATTCTGGCTGACGGTCGGCACGTAAATCTTCATCACGGAAACATTTAGCAATTTGGTAATAGCGATCAAAACCCGCCACCATTAATAGCTGTTTAAATAACTGCGGCGACTGGGGCAAAGCAAAGAACTGGCCTTCGTGGGTACGGCTAGGCACTAGGTAATCACGCGCACCTTCTGGGGTCGCACGGGTAAGAATGGGGGTTTCTATGTCTAAAAAGCCCTGCTCTTCTAAAAAGTTACGAATTTGGTGGGTAACGCGTGAACGGAAACGCAGTTTTTCAGCCATTTCGGTGCGGCGCAAATCCACATAACGGTACTTCAAGCGTATTTCTTCACCTACTTTACCGTGTTCATCGAGCATAAAGGGCGGTGTTTCAGAGGTGTTAAGCACTTCAACATCACTAGCAACTAGCTCTATTTCACCGGTTGCCATATTAGGGTTAACCGTGCCTTCGGGGCGGTGGTTAACTTTACCGGTCACTTTTAACACGTATTCATTGCGCGCGCGGTCAGCTATAGCAAAGGCAGCTTCTGTGTCTGGGTTTACAACCACTTGAGCTATGCCATTACGGTCTCTTAAATCAAGAAAAATAACACCACCGTGGTCACGGCGACGATGAACCCAACCGCATAAAACGACTTCTTGATCTAGGTGACTGGTGTTTAAGTCGCCACAGTAATGACTACGCATAAGTAATTCCCGTTTATTTGAATGTGTGTAAAAAATAAAAACAGTAAAAAAGCTTAGAATAAATGGCTTCTTTAATTTTACGAGGCCGCATTATAACCTAGACTGATAGCCTTACGCCAAATTCTAAACAAACCACCTAAAGAGGCCATTATGACTTTCAAGCTACACCCCCAACTAGCTAAGGATAGCTTTCATTTAGGCGACCTTAAACTCTGTCAGTTGCGTTTAATTAATGACCAGCGTTTTTACTGGCTATTATTGGTACCAAAAATTGCTGAAGCGACTGAAGTGATGGATTTAAGCTCGGCAGACTATCAACAACTTTGGCAGGAAGTTTATTTTTTAAGCCAAGTGATAAAACCTTTAAAACAAGCAGACAAACTAAACATTGCCACTTTAGGCAACCAAGTAGCGCAATTGCATTTACACCTAATTGCTCGTTTTACTAAGGATGCGGCTTGGCCTAATCCCATCTGGGGTTCTGGCGCTGCTGAACCTTATCGTTTAGCTGCTGTAAAATCTATCGCTGAAGAATTGCAGCTAGCCTGTTCAAATAGCAGCCTTAACCTACCGATTGCTTGGCAAAAGATAGATAGCTAAACCTTCACTTCCACCTGAGCGGCATCACTAGCTAGCCTTTGCCAAAGCCGCTCTACGGAAGGTTTGTGAACCAGTGTGCAGCGATAAAGGCGAATTTCTAAAGGAATAATCCAATGTTCGCCACCACAAACCACCAGTTTTTTTTCAGCTAATTCCCGTTCAATACTTAACCTAGGAACCCAAGCTACGCCCTGCCCTTCCAAAGCCATGCCTTTTAAGCCTTCAGCCATCGCCGTTTCATAGGTGGTCCGCAGCTGTAAACCCACCGGCTTTTGTCTTAGCAAAATTTGTAACGACCTTTCTAAAAAAGCGCCTTGCGTATAGGCCAACAAAGGAATCTGCTGTTCTTCTAAAGCATCCAATGAATAGAGCGGCTTGCCTTGGCCATCGGTTGCGCAAACGGGCAACATTTCTGTCGCACCCATGCGTAAGGATGGGAAATGCTGATTGTCTAACTGCAAACTGCCTAAAGGGTCATGGTAGGCCAGCATTAAATCACAACGCCCTTCCCGCAAGGCATGGGTTGCTTCGCCTACGTTCATGGCAGTCATGCGGCTATTAATTTCACCCACCACGGTTTGTAATCGCTTTAACCATTGTGGAAAAAAATTAAACGCTAAAGAGTGGGCAACCGCAAATTCTAATAACTGAATGGAAGCAGGGTCTAAGCCGCGCAAATGTTGCAATGCATCACTTAATTGCTCAACCACATTACGGGCAGTAATTAAAAACAACTGCCCATCAGGGGTTAATTCTAACGGTGACTTACCTCTTTCAACGAGCGTAACGCCCACAGCACGTTCTAAGGATTGAATGCGCCGACTGAAGGCTGGCTGAGTGACAAAACGTCGCGTTGCCGCCTGAGAGAAATTCCTAGTGGCAGCAAGGGCTAAAAAGTCTTCTAGCCATTTCACTTCAAGGTTCACCCGTTTGTTCCTTTTAATTTTTAAAGGTAATAAATCATTACTAGAGTGCAGTGTTTTGGCGCTTGCCTTACAATTAGCTTTGCAAGCAAAAAGCAATTTGTTATAGCATATCTTTTTATTGCTACTTTTATTCTATTCTTTCGTATCAACAACTAAGCATTAGCTGGCCAGATTTTTACTTGTTACTGGCTCAATATTTGAGATGACAATGCTACACCGCATTACCGCCCGCCCAAGAAGTTGGGCACTATTATTTTTTGGCAGCCTTATTTTATTAACAGTTTTAGCCTTTTATTTAAGCAGCAATAAAGAACAGCCCGAGCCAGAACAACCACCTGAAATGAGTGAGGTTTTGGAAGCGTTAGAAGCCACCGACTTCCATAATGCGCTTATCCCACCCTTGTCACCGCCACCCAATTGGGAACAGTACACCCTGCAAAAAGGTGATCGTTTATCCTTACTTTGGGCCGACAAATGGCACCTGCCTTTAGCCACGCTTTATACTTTATTAGACAACAAAGAAGGTAAGCGCCACCTTAACCGCATTCAACCAGGGCAACACATTGAATGGCTAGCCAGCCGAGATGGGCAGCTTTTAGCCTTGCGCCTATGGCAAAGCCGTGCTGAAGGCAGCGAGTGGTTAAGAGAAAATACTGGCTTTAGTTTTCGTAACCTAACATCGCAACGTGAAGTTAAGCTCATTCGTTTAACAGGCACTTTAAAAGGTGTATTGGTTAACAGTCTACAAAATATGCCTGAAATTGCTGGGCAAGAAGGCGTCATAGCCACAGCTTTAGATAGGCACCTACCCTTGCGCCGTGATGCACGCGACGGCGACACTTTTAGCCTTTTGGTTGAACAGGAATGGTTAAGCAATGACCCAACGCCCTATTCCACTCGCTTAATCGCTTTTGATTACACCGGTGACCGAATGCAGGTTAGAGCGGCACGCCATCAGGATGGCCGTTTTTATACACCTGAGGGTTTTAGCTTAATTCCACCCTTTGACCGCATTCCTTTAGCCGAGCGTTACCGCATTAGTTCACGCTTTAATTTAAACCGTAAACACCCCATTACTGGGCGGGTGCAACCCCACTATGGTACAGACTTTGCAACCCCCACAGGCACGCACGTAAGAGCGCCAGCCGATGGCAGGGTAACACGCAGCCAATGGCACCCTTTTGCCGGCAATTATTTAGTCATAGACCACGGCCAAGGTTTTGAAACCCGTTACCTGCACCTGTCTCGTTCACAAGTGAAGTCTGGGCAAGACGTTAAACGTGGGCAATTGATAGGCCAAACAGGTAACACTGGCCGCAGTACCGGCCCTCACCTTCACTATGAACTACACATTAGTGGCCGTCCGGTAGATGCTATGCGTGCCGAACTGCCCAGTGTAGAAAAGCTTAAAGGGGCTGATTTAAAAGAGTTCTTGGCACAAAGCAAACAACTCTTTGCTGGTTTAGACGGCAAGCTAGCCCTAAAAAAACTAGCCTTGTCCTTGCCTGAGTCTAGGTAAGTGACACCTAGTTAAAAATACGGTAAATTCAATCGCTTCGCCTCCTATTTTTAATTCCTATTTTACTTCAAGGTCAGCTGATTCCATGCGTGCTTCACAATTACTTATTGCCACTTTAAAAGAAACCCCTAATGATGCTCAGGTTATTAGCCACCAGCTAATGCTGCGTGCAGGTTTGGTTCGCAGCCTAGGTTCTGGCCTTTATACTTGGTTGCCTTTAGGTTTACGCACGCTTCGCAAAGTTGAGCGAATAGTACGTGAAGAAATGGACAAAGCAGGCGCACAAGAAGTATTGATGCCCGCCATTCAACCGGCTGAATTGTGGCAAGAGTCGGGCCGTTGGGAAAAGTATGGCAAAGAATTGTTGCGTTTAAGTGACCGCCACAATCGTGAATTTTGTGTTGGCCCAACGCATGAAGAAGTAATTACCGACATGGTGCGTAAAGAACTGCGTTCTTATAAACAGCTACCGGTTAATTTTTACCAAATTCAAACCAAATTCCGTGATGAAATTCGCCCTCGTTTTGGTGTAATGCGCTCGCGTGAATTTATTATGAAAGATGCCTACTCCTTTCATTTAACGCAAGAATCGTTACAGCAAACTTACGATGTTATGCACCAAGCCTATACCAATATATTTAACCGTATTGGTCTTAAGTTTCGCTCAGTAATCGCAGATAACGGCTCAATTGGTGGTAGTGGCTCGCATGAGTTTCACGTTTTAGCTGACTCAGGCGAAGATGACATTGTTTTCTCTGATACCTCAGATTATGCCGCCAATATTGAAAAGGCTATGGCTTTGCCGCGTGAAACAGAACGTCTAGCCGCCACTGAGGAACTGCGTTTAGTTGACACGCCTGACGTTAAAACCATTGCCCAGCTGGTTGAGCAGTTTGATTTAGCCATAGAAAAAACCGTTAAAACCTTGGTCGTAAAAGCAGCTGAAGGTGGTTTAATAGCAC
>JAAYGA010000208.1 GCA_012727935.1 Pseudomonadaceae bacterium
AACCCATACTATGTACGGCAGAACATAAAATACCGTAAAGAGCTGCGTTACAAGACGTTAGCACCTGATTAGTAATATCACTCACCTCAAACTTGCCCGGTGTAAACTGCCTACCTTTCCAGCCCACCTGATATTCTTGTGCTTTAGTTTGATAGATAGTTCGTACACGGTGGCCTTCCATCCCCATCATTTGCTGCAAGGTTTTATCTGCAAGCTCTGCATCTGGAAAACGCCGAGCAAACATTTTCCTTGCAACATTTAGAGATTGTTCGCTATCTGCTGCCAACTCAATTTGCTGCCTAAGGTTGCGTGTATCGGCCGTTGGCAAAAAGCCTGCTGCATAAAACAGCAGGCTGTCTTCACCAACCCAACAAATAGAACAGTTTGCAGCAGCGGCAACTTTAATTGCTTCATGAGTTACCGTTGTGCCAGGTCCGAGTAAAATAGTGTTCAAAGTTGCTACTGGTAAAGGCACCACATTCGCTTCTGCGTCTACCCATTTAATGCTGCTGTCATCAATTTCCAAACGCCCTCGTTCAAGATAAATAAAAGGGTATTTATCTTTAACTTGCGGCAAGGTATCTCGAGTAACTTTAACCAGTAAACGAACTTTCTCTGACATACCTACTCCTTAGGTATAACCGTTACACGTCGGTCTCGGTATAACTTGTGCTCTCCAAACTGTATGGGCAGATCATTTAAGGTAATGACCTCTCCTTCATGCTCTCCCTGTAAAACCTTAAAAATAGCCGTTCGTTTTTTATCTTCAGAAGCTGCTATTTGCTGTGCTTGATTCAGTGCCGCTTCTAGGTTGGGATAAATGCCTTGGTAAATAAACTCTGTAGGAACGCAGTTTTTACGACCGAGGTATAAATTCCAAACAGGATTTCTTAAGGCTTCAGCTAAAGTTTCTAACTCTGCTTGTGAACCTTGTAAAGCAACGGCATAGGCCATGTCTTGCAAATAGTAGCGGTAGGTCATTTTTGCGCCGCCGCCAACAGATTTCTTCCCATCACTCGTTTTAGGAATTAATAAACTTTGCCAAGGGTTCTGGTCATCATAACCACTGCCAACCATGTGAAAGTCACGCAATAAAGGTTCGCGCGTAACTGGCTCGCCTTCTTTGCCTTGGCGAACATAGGCCTCAACCACCAGATCGCTATCTGCCCACTGTGCTAACCATTCCGTTTGTTTACCACCTGCACCTAAAGCACAGCATAATAAACCTAACACGCCCGATTTTGTCGGAAAGTCTAGGCTGTCACGGCGACCAAATTTGGAGTCATGCCCCCAAGCTTGTAGCGGTGCTTCTAGCCAAAGTAATAAGTAAGGTTCACTCATAGCTCACCCCCATTACACATGGCTTTGTAGGTTTTCAATCAAGTTATCAATGCTGTAGTTTTCATCTTCACCCCATTCATAACCCGCTAACTTGCCAAATAATGAGCCAGTCATTTTCTCTTTTTTATCTAAATAGCCTTTAAGTTCTGCAACGCTGGACTGTAAAAAACCACCCTCTTTAGCACGTACCGCTGTTTCAAAAGGCACTTGCAAACCTTGGCCTTTTCTAACTAACACACGCGCAAACTCCCATGGGCTAGCACCCGACTGGGTAGTTTGACGCGCATTTGGAACTGCTACAAAAATAGCTTTAGTGAAAGCTTCGATAGCAGGCTTTAAGTCAGCATCATCCCCTAAGGTTTGCGCCAACTGGCCTAGGTCTAGGCTGATATAACGGTAATAGGTAGCCGAGTTAAACTCTAAACTTCCCATGTGCGCAGACCCTGGTTCATCCTGCAAATCATCTAACGCAGTAAAAAACTCAACTTCATTAGTTACTTTGTGGGTAGAAATAGCATGAGAAAACGATGCAGCGGCTTCAACATTCATATCAGCAGCTTTAGCCACCATGCGACCAAACAAAGCAATATCTAAAGCATCATGGGCAGCATTAAGTGCTTTTTAGCAACACGGCCGAGTTCTTTATCTTTAATCTTGCTGGCATCAAACTCTAGCTCTTTTGCGTAATCTGCAAAGGCAGCAGCTTCTGTTTCGCTAATAAAAAGTAACGTATCGTCGCTTAATACTTTGGCAATTTTTTCTGCATTAGCTGCTGCTTGCTCTTCATTAGCGCCAGCCGCTACACAAGCTTTATGTAACAAGGCTTCTACTTTCTTGGTACGAATACCTAACTTAATACCAAAATCTTGCATAGCTAAACGAATTTGGCGCTTCCAGCACTGTGAGCTAACACGCGCACGAGGCGTACCGCCAACCACTGCTGACTTGGGCGCACCCACATCATCACGGTTTAAGCAGGTAACGGGGAAAGATTGCAAAATATGGAATTCAATGCGGGTATTAGTGTAAGTATTTTTCATGGTTATTTTCCTGTTTCTATTAATCAAAAGGGTTTTCTACAAAAGGCATTAGCTGTAATAAGCCACAACCAAAAGCACGGCCACGGCCTATACC
>JAAYGA010000024.1 GCA_012727935.1 Pseudomonadaceae bacterium
CAAAGGATGCTAAGAGGCTAAGTGCTATCGCTAAGCCACTAAGCTGAAACCAGAGTTTATCTAACATATTAACCTCCTATTAGCTAAGTGAACTGAAAAGTTCGCGTAGCCTTAAATTTTCTGCCTGCTGATTTTCACAAGCGCCTTGCACTTGAAGTAACAGCTCACCTTCGGCACCAAATATTTCTAAAGAACTTATCCAGCCACAACCATCATCGCAGGGTAAACGGCTAACAAAGGCAAACTCAAATTGACAGTGATTTCGATTTTCTTGCAATTCACTGGATATAAAAGCCTGATGCGATGTTTGCTTACCGGTGCTACTAAATAGTGTAATGCTTAGCGGTAAATTTAATTTTTTTGCTTGGTTAGTAAGGTAGGCAATACTGTCGAGTGAAACTAAACGGGCAACCTTTTTGCTAAATGAGCAGAGGGCACCAAAGTAGGTAGTGTTATGTTGATTAAGCAGCGCAGGAATTTGCTTGCGATGCGTAGCTGCTAACCAGTCCTTCTCTAACTGTTTGATATCTTTAGCGACTTGATGCTGTTCTTTTTTACCAAAAAAGCTACGCTCAAAGAAAGCACTAAAAAATACGGTTTCATCTTGAAAATCAGCCAAAGCATTCATTTTCTACTCCTGAGTATTTTATAAAATGCGCTGGCTGGCTAAGTAGTTAACCTTGCTTGCTTGGCATTTCACTGAACTATCGATAATCATTATCATTTAGATTCAAGTGAACGTCAAGCAATAATTAGCAGCAGAAAATAATAACTCAACAAAGCAAACTCAAACTATAGCCTTAAAACCTACCCGACCCCCTGCCCTGAAACTCACCTTGATTATTTCTGCGCCAGCCTAGCATTTGTAGGGCTGGCCGCAGTTGGGCTTGCTCTTCTAACTTAGCCTGGCCACTAAAGCTCCAACGCCGATTAGCTAACTCAGCCTGCCCTTCAAGGTTTATTTGATGCTCAGCGGTTTGCTCAGCGGTTAATAACCAGGTAAGGCTTTGTGCTTTAGGGCAAGTGGGCTGCAAGTTGATTTGCCCTAAATTTAACTGCATAGGTTGTAAGGCTTTTAAACCACCCTGCCAGCTGCCAGTTAAGCTTTGGCAGCTGATAGTTTGCCCTTGCAATTTTGCTTGTAAATTAAGCTCACCAGCTAAAATACCTTCTAAAGCCCAAGGTAAACCGTTACTTTTTAACAAGGCTAAATCACCGGCCTTTAAACGAACCGAAAAACTTCCCCAAGGGGTTAAACTGGCTTGTAGCTGCCAAGCTTCATTCTTAGCTAGCTGCTCATTACCTAGTTTTAAATTCAACTGTGGCAAAGCTAGCGCTAAACGCCAAATAGGTAAATTCCAACTAACGTCTTCTAGGCTAATTCCCGGTAAGTTAATACGTTCAGCACTGCCTTTAGCTAAGGTACCTTCTATTTTTTGCCAAGTCATTTGTGGTTGTTTAGCTTGTGCCGCAGTTTGTACCATAGTTTGTACCAGCAACCATTCCACCGGCGCTAGAGCAATAAAAGCCACTAAAAACACCCAGCTAAATAACAGCAAAAACAACACGCCTAACAAGAAGGTGCGTAGTTTTTTTATCAAGGAAATACCACTCATAGGGGACGTAGCTCCACTTCTAACTGAATAGGCGTGCCTTGTAGATTTAAAGTTTGCCAATGCCAACCTTTTTCTGCCGCCGCATTAAGAAAGCGTTCCACCATGGCTGGGCTAGCAACTTCTGCAGAAATCTTTCTTAAATCCCCTTCTTCCACCAGTTTAACTTGGCGTAAACCCGCACTTGCCGCTAAAGCTAACCACTGGCGCTATTCTAAAAAAACCACAGGTACAAGACGGCCACTTAACGCTTCTAACCGTTGTAAATCTTGTACTTGTTGCTGCTGATTATTAGCCGAGTTTTCACGCCAAGTTTGTAATGGTTGCCATAGCAATAAATAGCCAAGCATTAATAACACTAGAGGCGCGGCAATTTTTAATAATCTTTGTTCACTGGCTTCCAAGCCTGACCAGCGCTGAGCTAGCCAAGTGTTATTTAAACGAGCCATCATAGTGATAACTCCCAAGTTGCTTGTTCATCGGTAAATTGCCAGCGCCCAGTTAAACTTTTTAAAGCGGTTTGGTCAGTAGCTTTTACGCCTTGTAATTTAGCCGTTAAACCCTGTTCATTTAACACTAAAGCAGCCACTTGAATATGCTGTTTACTTTGCAGCTGGCTTAACAGTTTTTCCCAAGCATCTAACCTTTGTTGCTGATAATTTAAATGGTTAGTGTAATTATCTAAGCGTCTATCTAACTGCTGAACCTGCTGGCTAATTTCCACTGGGTTAGTCACATTTTTTGGCTTAGCTAACCAACTAAAGGTTTGCTGACTGATTAAAACCACCACTAATAACAACCAAGGCGAAGCCAGAAACCACTGCTTAGGGGTTAGCTGTAATGCTTGCTGCAAGTTTTTAGCAAGTAGATTTTTAATGGGCAGCTTGTTTAACCAAGATTCAGGCCAAAGATTAACCTTGGCAGGAATACCCGTTGCTAACCAAGGCACTAAAGCTTGCTGGGGTAAATCTTTAATATTTATTTGTTGGGCATCGGCAGCTAATAAAGGCGCAGCTTGCTCTGCATTAAGCCAAACTAAAGGCAGTTTTAAAACACTCTGCTGTTTTGCCTGCCATAACCATGCTTGCTGCTCATCAACTAATACTAATTGCTCTGGTGCTTGCCATAACTTAGCTAAACACAAGGCTTCTGGAATCCAACGAGCCACACGAATATTTTTATCTGCTAAACGCCC
>JAAYGA010000209.1 GCA_012727935.1 Pseudomonadaceae bacterium
AGCTTAAGCATTAACTCATGCACCAATACCCTATCGCCTTGCAAGCTTGTGTTTTCTATAAAACGTAAAGAGGCCAAATCTTCATCAACAACTAGCTGGTAAGCAACATCATCAAGCAACAGGCGAAAAAATTGACTATAGCGGTGTAAAGCTACTTGTAAATTAGGTGCATCTAATAAGCTTAAACATAGGTATTTCAGCGTTCCACCACGCAAAGGGCGACTAAAGAAGCCGGGCGTTTCATCATCATATTCGTTGGCTAATAATCGGTAGAGACGTGCAAACTGGTAAACGGTAACACGCCCATGGGGTGCTTCTAATAAGAAGTAGGGAATGCCTGCTTGAAGCAAAAAGTATTTACGCCTTGCTAGGCTAGTACTAATACCTTGAAACAGGTTGTGTACAAAATGCATGGGGACAGTGGTGGAAGATGCGTCCATTTTTGACTCTTCTTAAATGCTTAAAGATTGGCACGAAATGCTAATTTTTTGGCATAAAACGCCAAACACTAATTTTAAATACGCCTAGTATGAATCAAGCAAACCTGCAAACCTACCTTTAATCACACGAATTTAGGCAAGGAAACGGGGCGATTGCTAGATAAAAAAAACAACAAATTGAGACGGAGTAATAAAATGTTATTAAAACCCACCCTTATGATGGCAGCTTTAGTTAGTGTTTTTAGTCTTTCCACCACAGCAGCTGCAGCCGTAAGCGACAACGAAATTCGTATTGGTTACCTAGCCGATATGTCTGGCACTTATCGTGACCCTATTGGCCCCAAAGGTATGAATGCCATTCAAATGGCAATAGATGACTTTGGTGGCCAGGTTAATGGTGCAAAAATTATTACTTTTAGTGCTGATGATCGTAATAACGCTGACTTGGGTTCTAGCATTGTTAGGGGTTGGATAGACCAAGATAAGGTCGATATGGTCACCGGTTTAATTGCTTCTTCAGTTACGCTCGCCTCAATCAAACTCTTAGAAGAAAACGACAAGCTAGGTTTGGTTAATGGTGCAGTTTCTTCATCCATAACCAATGAACACTGCGGCCCTAACCACTTTCACTGGGTTTATGATACTTGGGCTATGTCAAACGGTACAGCTAGTGCCATTACTCAAGAAGGCAATAAAGACTGGTTTTTACTCAGTGCTGACTATTCTTTTGGACACGCTTTAGAGCGCGATGTAGAACAAGTAGTCAAAGCCAATGGCGGTAAAATCGTTGGCAAGGTTCGTCACCCCTTCCCTAGTACCGACTTTGCTTCTTTTATGCTGCAAGCTCAATCATCTGGCGCAAAGGTTATTAGTTTAAATAACGCGGGTACAGATACCACTAACGCCATACGCACTGCCAGCGAATTTGGTATTACCCAATCCGGACAAATTTTAGCCGGTATGGTGGTATTTAGTAGCGATGTTCGCAGTCTAGGTTTAGAAACGGCCCAAGGGTTACAGTTTACTAAAGCCTGGTATTACGACATTAACCCTGAAGCGCGTGCTTGGGCAGAAAAGTTCAAAAAAATAACTGGCACCATGCCAACCATGGTTCACGCTGGTCTTTATTCAAGTACCCG
>JAAYGA010000210.1 GCA_012727935.1 Pseudomonadaceae bacterium
CACATTGCCAAAAGTTGCCACGGCAACCAAAGAATAAACCGCACTGGGTTTTAGCGTTAAGAGTGCCACCAGCGCTGTTTCAGACTGCATCGGCAAAAGGGTTGCGGCAATACAAGCCGATAAAGCCAAACCTAGGTAGCTAAGCCAATTCAGCATAGAAAACCAATTAAGTGTTGGTAGTCATGGTATTGGCGAGCGTATTGGCGATTAATTAAAGTGTAATAGCTTTTCAAGCAATTCTCTATTTGTTGATTAGTAAAAACTATTAAAGGCATTGCATAAGATGATGCTAAATTAACGAATCTTTGTGTTAGTATTCTTATCACTACCTCAAATCATTTGGAGAAAAACATGAGTGAAGTAACCCACCCAGTATTACCCGGCTTGAATCAGCCAGCTCCTGATTTTGAAGCAAAAACAACCTACGGTGTAAAGAAGTTATCTGATTATAAAGGCAAATGGTTAGTTTTATTTTCTCACCCTGCTGACTTTACACCGGTTTGTACAACAGAATTTATTGCTTTTGCTAAGCACCATCCTGAGTTTCAGGCGCTTAACTGTGAACTGCTTGGTTTGTCGATTGATAGCTACTATTCGCACGTCGCTTGGGTTCGTAATATTAAAGAAAAATTTGGTGTTGATATTCCTTTCCCAATCATTGAAGACTTGTCGATGAAAGTGGCTCATGCTTACGGCATGATTCAGCCTGGCGCTTCGGATACTTCAGCAGTGCGTTCAACTTATATCATTGATGATAAAGGTATTTTACGTGCCATGGTTTACTACCCCATGACTAATGGCCGTTCAATTCCAGAGTTTTTACGCTTAATTAAGGCGCTACAAACTTCAGATAAACACGGCGTTGCTACCCCCGAAGGCTGGCAACCAGGTGATAAAGTAATTGTACCGCCGCCAGCCGATGCTGATGCAGCAGACAAGCGTGAAGGCGAAGGCTATGAATGCGTTGATTGGTACTTCTGTAAAAAAGACCTGTAACTTATTAAGTTTTAGCATTTTTTAACCTAACCCCAGCAGTGGCTTCCTAGCTCTGTTGGGGTTTTTATTTTTAAGTAGTAAAAGATACTTAACTTTACATTGATTAACATATAAAAGTGACCTAGAGTAGGCGCAAAAATACACAGGCTGTTATCAATAAAATAAAAATTCAACCGTATATTGAAGGTGTGAGATGGGTAGTGTTAAAAATTCAAAAGAATACTTGAATTATGCCCCATTAAAAATTAATGGACTAATGACAGTTAAAAGCAATATAAAAAATATGGGTAATAACGCCCCAATAGAAGAGCAAGCAAATCTTACGCTTGAAAATTTATCTAACCTGCTACAAAGTTCTGGCTCTTGTTTAAATAACCTGCTTAGCACAACGGTTTATCTTTGTGACATGAAGGAGTTAGATGCTTTTGAAAAAGTTTGGCAGGAGTGGTTCAAAGATAAAAAAGAACCCAAAAGATTCATTGTTGAATCGCCCAATGAAATTCAGAATTTAAAGCTAGAGATTATTTCTACGGCTGCTTTTTAATTAAAAGGCATAAAAAAAGCCCCTGAATAATCAAGGGCTTATAAAATTTTGTGGCGGAGAAGGAGAGATTCGAACTCTCGATACGTTACCGTATACACACTTTCCAGGCGTGCGCCTTCGACCACTCGGCCACTTCTCCGCATACTTGCTAGTGGACACTAACTTCTAACAAGTGGCGCGTATAATACTGATAGATAAGACTTATTGCAAGCTTTAGGTATTTCCTAGGGCAACATAAGTGCCTTCGTAACTAAAAGCGGTAACGCCCTGCTGTTTTACCCAAACGTTGAGTTTAAGGCTGGCGCGGCCTTTATTAGCTAGCTGCTGTAAAAACGTTTCTTTATAGTCAGCATCAAGGCTTTCACAGTGCATAGTAAAATTTGCAGTAATGGGTATTTTAAAAGAGTTGTTAGATTCTTTTACAACAACAGGGCAAGCTTGCTGGGTTTCATCTAATAATAAAGTAACAAAACACCAGCCTAAAAGTGTTGCTAAGCCTGCCACACCGCCACCAAAGCCGGTTCCCTTATCGTTCACTAATGGGGCAAGTGCTAGGTCGAATACCAGTTGCTTGTTATGCCAGTGTAAAGACTTAATTCCTAAGTGTTGAGTAAGTGGTATGGCCTCTTTTAACCAAGGTAAAAAACTTTCGCTTATTTGCTGCATTTATTCCCAAGTCTCCACGAAATCAGCAATAGTGTATTCAGGTAAGGTTTTGCGTCGCCCTACGGGGCTGCCCATATAAATAAAACCCAATAACGCATCGTCTAGCTTAATTTTTAGAGACTGTTTTACTTGAGGGTCAAAACACAAGGAGCCAGAGCGCCAGATAGCAGCAAAACCTTCTGCTTCAGCCGCTAATAATAGGCCATGTGCAACACAAGCAGCCGACAGTAACTGTTCACTTGCCGGTACTTTAGGGTGCTCTTGTATTTTAGCAATAACGGCAATAACCAAAGGCGCACGGTGCGTCATATTGCGTAAACGCGTTAAGTCTTCAAAACTTGCCCCCGGATCTTGGTATACTTTAGCCTGAGCGAATATTTCACCCAAGTCATCAAGGCTTTTGCCACGAAATTCGATTAATCGCCAAGGTGTTAATCTGGCATGGTCAGGTGCTCTTAATGCGGCTTGGTAAATGCGTTCCATTACCTGCCCTTTGGGTGCGGGTTCCACTAACCTAGGGTGCGAGTTTCTGTTTAACAACAATTCCATAGCTTGCATAACTTAACCTCTGAATACTGAATTTTAATGCTTCTGCGGTTGCTAGTCGTTCAGTAGAAGCTTAATCTTTATAAAATATTTATGTAACCAATAACCCTTGAGGACAGCTTACCATGGCGTTATCACCCTTGGCAGTCATCTTACTAGCTCAACTAGCCTTAATGATGCTGGGTCTTATCGCTTTTCAACTAGTGCAGAAGCACCGCCTTGTTAAAGAAATTGAAAAGCTTAAGTTATCTCGAAGATCAGCTTTTCATGGGCAAGAATCGGCTAGCACAGAAGGCTTTGATAGGCAGCAAGCAGAGCTACTGTTAAACCGTACGCTGCAAAATACTCAAACCATTATTTCTGAAGCACCTGCAGCTAAAGCACTGTGTGAAGACCAGCAAGCGTTATTATATACACTCAGTGACTGTTTAAATATTTCACTAGACCCTTCTAAAAAGCGGTCGGCTGCTGCCCCCTTGGTTCCTGCTTTGCATGAAAGCACCGACATTATTAGCCAAGAACAAATAGATAATGCACTAGGCAGAGAAGAAGCAATAGAAGAGTTCGATATGATAGATTTTGAAGGCTTAGAAGGTTTGGATGACTTAGAAACTAGCGATGATAACCTAGATTTCTCTGATTCTGATGAAGATGAATTTAAATTACCTGAAGACAGTGTGCAATTAGCCTTAGATAAAATGGATGACTTTGATTTAAGTGATTTTGAAGAACAGCTTAATAAAATAGAAGGCAAATAACTGCCTTCTATTTTAAGTTTTTTATTGGCGCAAACCTTTGCCGCGCTCTAGTAGCCACAGTGCCAAGCTGAATAAAATTACAATAAATACACAAATAGCAACTAAGGCTATCCAAGGGTTAATATCAGAAACGCCTAAAATTCCGAAACGAAAGGTGTTGACCATATACAACACAGGGTTAAATAAAGACACGC
Source organism: Pseudomonadaceae bacterium (assembly GCA_012727935.1). Taxonomy (GTDB): domain Bacteria; phylum Pseudomonadota; class Gammaproteobacteria; order Pseudomonadales; family Halomonadaceae; genus Marinospirillum. The sequence continues at coordinate 3,705 of JAAYGA010000210.1, forward strand.
CCTGCCAGAACTCTGGTAATAGCTGAATAGAGTAGAATACACCACCCAAGTAGGTTAAGGGCGTTAATATAAATGTAGGTATAATGGTTACGTCATCGAAGCTGCGGGCAAATAAGGCGTTAATAAAGCCACCAATAGCAAAAAGAACAGCCGTTAAAAACACTACTGTTATGGTTACGAATAAATTATGAACCGTTAAGTCGGTGAAGAATAAGGCTAAGACAGTTACTATTAGTCCAACTAATAAACCGCGCGCTACCCCCCCTAAAACATAACCGCTTAAAATAACCCAGCTAGGTACAGGTGCTACCAGCATTTCTTCAATGGATTTTTGAAATTTACTACTAAAAAATGATGAGGTTACGTTGGAATAGCTGTTAGTAATAACCGACATCATAATTAAGCCAGGCATTATAAACTGCATGTAATTAAAACCACCCATTTCACCAATTCGGCTACCAATTAGGTTACCAAAAATTACAAAATAAAGTGCCATAGTTATGGCTGGGGGTAAAAGGGTTTGCGCCCAAATTCTAGTAAAACGACGTATCTCTTTAATTAAGATCGTTGTAAAAGCTACCCAATAAATACGAACAGAATTCATCATACACTCACTTCAGTTGTTATCTTTTCAGCTTTAAAATTACTTGCAGCCGTTTTATCAACCAGAGAAACAAACAATTCTTCTAGTCGATTGGCTTTGTTACGTAGGCTAAGAACTTCAATGTTTTGTTGCAATAATAGTGCAAAAACTTGGCTAACACTTTGCCCTTTTTGAATTTCAATTTCCAGTGTTGTGCTATCTATTAAGCGGGTAATAAAACCGGCTAACTTAGGTGTTTCTGTTAAAGGTTTGATTAAATCTAAAACAAAAGTTTCACTGGTTAATTCACCTAATAAAGACTTCATGCTAGTGTTTTTAATAATTTCACCTTTATCAATAATGGCAATATTACGGCACAGGCTTTCAGCTTCTTCTAAATAGTGGGTGGTTAAAATAATTGTAGTACCTTGGCGGTTAATTTCTTGCATAAAGCTCCACATTGAGCGGCGCAGCTCTATATCAACACCGGCTGTTGGCTCATCCAGAATAAGCAGCTTAGGCTGGTGAACCAAGGCCCTAGCAATCATTAAACGGCGTTTCATACCGCCCGATAACATGCGTGCTTGAGCATGGCGTTTATCCCACAAACCTAAATCACGCAACAGCTGTTCTGTACGAGGGCGAGCATCCTTTAATGTTAACCCTTGATAACCAGCCGAAGTTAAAACAATGTCTTCAACTTTTTCAAACACCCCAAAATTAAACTCTTGTGGCACCACGCCAATAAGTTGTTTTGCCTTGGCAAAATCTTGGTCTATGTCTACGCCAAAAATACTAACCTTGCCGCCAGTTTTACGAACTAGTGAACAAACAATGCCAAGGGTGGTTGATTTTCCTGCGCCATTGGGGCCAAGCAGGGCAAAAAAATCGCCTTCTGCTACATCCATGCTAATGCCTTTTAAAGCTTCAAAACCATTGCCATAGGTTTTTTGCAAATTGTGTATTGAAAGTGCTTTCATACTGAGTTAGGTTCCTCCGAACTTAGATAATAAGTTAATCTAGGGTTTATTCAGCAAGGTGCAGCCAATTTAATTGGCTACTTTTTGTTCTGCTAGTCGCTGTTGTTTTAAAAGCTGGCGCGCACGCCAAAGCCCCCACATAAATAGCAACATGGCTGCCCAAATTAACGCAAAAGTAATTAAGCGTTCAGGTGGGTAATCTTCTTTTAAAATAACAACGGCAGAAATAAACTGCATGGTGGGGTTAATGTACATAATAAAGCCCACTACAGATAAGTCTAAACGCTGGGCTGCTGCGGCAAAAAGTAATAGGGGTGCGGCAGTAATAACACCAGAAGCCATTAACAGTAGGCTAATTTGCCAAGAGCTGCCATAGCCCACCGTTTGGTCGCTAATAAATACCCAGCCTAGCCAAGTTAAAGCTAAGGGTAGCATCCACAGCGTTTCAGCTGTTAGGCCATGCAAAGCGTCAACAGGGTGTTGCTTACGCACCAAACCATAAAAACCAAAGGTTAAGGCTAAAGAAAGTGGAATCCAAGGTAGGCTTCCTAAACTTATAAGTTCCCAAACAACGGCAACAGCCGCCAGCCACCCCGCAGCTGCTTGCCAAAAGTGAAGCTTCTCTTTTAATAAAATTCGCGCTAATACTAGGCTAACTAAAGGTGTTAAAAAGTACCCTAGGCTTGCTTCCATAACTCGGTGTTGGCCAACTGCCCAAATAAAAATTAACCAGTTAGAAGCAACTAATAATGAAGAAAGTGCAAGCCAGCCTAAGGCAATGGGCTGCTGTAATAAAGCTAATAACCCCCTAGCACGTTTAAATACAAAGCTTATAAGTAGCGTTGCCAATAAAGACCAAATAACACGATGCACTAAAACTTCACTGGCTGTTACTGAGCTAAGTAGACTAAAAAATAATGGAAAACAACCCCAAATCATATAGGCTGCAAGTGCTAAGCCAAGTCCTTGCATAATTTATCTCGCTTGGTTAATTAAAATAATACTAGCAAGTCATCAAAGCTTCTTGCCTTTTGAGTTAGCTACTTTAAAGTGTGGACGCAGCAGTCTAACAAAAAGGATAATAACATGCTTACCTCCCAACGCATTCGGGTTCTTTTGGCTGGAATTTTTAGTCAAATTTTATGTGTCGGTATTGCTCGCTTTGCCTATACACCCCTCTTGCCCATAATGCAGGAACAAACTTGGATGGGGGACGCTGCCGGTGGTTGGTTAGCAGCAGTCAACTATTTAGGTTATATCAGTGGCGCACTTATTGCTGCATCCATTAATGATTTAAAACTGAAAGATACCCTTTACCGCCTTGGTTTAATTTTAGCTGTAACAACCACAGCAGCAATGGCTCTTACTGAAAATCTAACCCTATGGATGTTACTGCGTTATTTATCAGGCTTAGCTAGTGCTGGCTCGATGCTGATTGCTTCTGGTTTAATTCTGAACTGGCTTATACGTAATGATCATCGTAGCGAGTTAGGGATTCACTTTGCTGGCATTGGTTTAGGTATTGCCATTGCAGCTTTGTCGGTAGAACTTATGATGCACCTTAGCCAAGGTTGGGCTGAACAGTGGTTATGGTTATCGCTGCTTGGTTTAGTTTTAGCAATACCTGCTTGGTTTTGGTTACCACGCCCTGACGTTAGTAATACTACTTCCAACGGTAAAACTCTAGTTGATAACCCACCCACTAACCGTTTTATGTGGCTAATGATGGCGGCTTATTTTTGTGCTGGTTATGGTTATGTTATTACTGCTACTTTTATTGTAGCTTTTGTAGAGCGCCAACCAGAACTTGCCGGTATGGGGCCAATGGCTTTTGTGTTGGTTGGCTTAGCAGCAGCGCCTGCGGTTATGGTGTGGGACGTTATTGCAAGGCATGTTGGTTACCTTAACGCCTTGTCGCTTACTTTAATTTTGCAGGTGGGCGGCATACTGTTACCCGTTATCTCCCCTACATTGCCGGTGGTTTTCTTTAGTGCCATGCTGTTTGGTGGAACTTTTATAGGTTCGGTTAGCCTAGTGCTGACTATGGCGGGTCGCCTTTACCCAACTAAACCTGCAAAACTTATGGGGAAAATGACCATTTCTTATGGTACAGCACAGGTGGTAGCACCCGCCTTAACAGGAATGTTGGCAGCTAAATTTGGTAATTATGATTTAGGCTTATGGATAGCTGGTGGTTTTGTAGTGGTTGCTGTAGTGCTAGTGCTTTGGTTAAAGTTCACTGATCAAACAGCACAAGAGTTAGATGCTTCGGCCAAGCTGGCTAGTAGTAAGTAATAAGTAGTAAATTAATTAAACACCTGCATACAATTAAAAATTAGCTGCAGGTGTTTAATTGGTATTTGTTATTAATAAATAGGCGCTACTGCACCCTTGTATCTATGGGTAATAAAATCGCTCACTGCTTTCGTTTTTAAAACAGCAATTAACTTAAGCAGGTCTGGATTTTGTTCCGTACCTTCTTTCACCACTAGAATATTAACATAGGGTGAATCACTGCCTTCAATTATTAATGCATCTTTAGCAGGGTTTAAACCGGCTTCTAAAGCATAGTTAGTGTTTATCAATGCTAAGTCTACCTGCCCTAAAATACGTGGCAAGGTGGCGGCTTCTAACTCACGAAAACGTAAACCCTTAGGGTTGCTAATAATATCGCGTGGCGTAGCAGTAATACCCGCTTCAGGGCTTAAAGTAATTAAACCGGCTTTTTGTAGTAATAATAAAGCACGGCCACCATTCGTTGCATCGTTAGGCAAAGCAACTTGGGCGCGCTTAGGTAGCTTAGTTAGGTCTTTATGCTTGCTTGAATAGGCACCAAAAGGCTCAACATGCACACCCACCACACTGATTAGCTGAGTTTTACGGCTTTTATTAAATTCCGTTAAATACGGCTGGTGCTGAAAAAAGTTTGCATCTAAACGGCCTTCATTTACCTGCACGTTAGGCTGCACATAATCGGTAAATACTTTTACATCCAGCGTTACACCTTCTTTTGCTAAAGTAGGCATAACAAATTCTAAAATTTCTGCATGAGGCACAGCCGTTGCTGCTACTTTTAAAGTACCTGCCTGAACTTGAGATATAGAAGCTTGAGCAGAAAAAGCTAAAGCCACTGCAAGACCCGTTAATAGTTTTTTCATGTTACTTTTCCTTAATAAATCCATCTTAATAAACCCATTATTTACGTGAATAATGCACCACTAGGCGATCACCCACCATTTGCAATATTTGCACCAATACCAATAACAGCACCACAGTGACTACCATGACATCGGTTTGAAAACGCTGGTAACCAAAACGTATGGCTAAATCACCCAAACCACCCGCGCCCACTACACCAGCCATAGCGGTATAAGAAACCAGCGTGATAGCCGTTACGGTTGTAGCCGCTAGAATACCTGGTCTAGCTTCTGGCAACAAAGCACTAATAATTATTTGCTTAGTCGTTGCGCCCATCGCTTGAGTGGCTTCAATAATACCCCGGTCTACTTCTCTTAGGGCTGTTTCTACGAGGCGTGCAAAAAAAGGCGTTGCGCCCACAACTAAAGGTGGAATGGCTCCGGCCACGCCCAAAGAGGTGCCAGTAATCATCACCGTAAAAGGAATCATCACAATTAATAGAATAATAAAGGGCAAAGAACGCAAAATATTGGTGACCAACGACAAGATAGAATACAAGCCTTTTTGGTCGAACAGCTGCTTAGGGCCAGTTAAAAACAGTAATACGCCTAGGGGCAAGCCTAAGATAATAGTAAAAAGTAACGAGCCACCCAGCATTAAAAAAGTTTCTAAGGTGGCTAGCCAAATTTCATACCAATCCACATTAATTAATAACTCACTCATGGCGTAGCTCCTCTAGGTGAACTTCGGCTGCGTGTAAAATTTGCATGGCCTCTTCTAGCTTCTCACCTTTAAAGGCTACGGTTAGCTGGCCATAGGGTTCATTGCGTATTCTATCAATTCGCCCCGACAAGATAGAAAACTCAATACCCGTTTGATAAGCAACCTTTGCCAACAAAGGCTCATAGGTTGCTTGGCCTTGAAAGGTTAAACGCAGAATACGCCCTTCCACTTCAGCTAAGTTTTGTGCCATTTCGGCTTCGTCTAGCTGCTCAGCTTCGTAAACAAAACGCTTAGTGGTGGGGTGTTGCGGGTGCAAAAACACATCGGCTACTTTGCCCTGCTCTACGATTACGCCACCGTCCATCACCGCCACCTGATCGCAAATACGGCGTACCACATCCATTTCATGAGTAATTAGCACTAGGGTTAAACCTAAGTCACGGTTAATTTCTGCTAACAGCTGCAATACCTGCCCTGTGGTTTGCGGGTCTAGCGCACTGGTGGCTTCATCACACAATAAAATGGTGGGGTCGGTTGATAAAGCACGCGCAATACCCACCCGCTGTTTTTCACCGCCTGAAAGCTGTGCAGGGTATTTATTAGCATGATTTTCTAAACCCACTCTGGCTAATAAATCAGCCACTTTTTTATTGATTGCACTTTTTGAAAGCTCGCCTGCCAACTTTAAAGGCAAGGCCACGTTTTCTGCCACAGTGCGGGACGAAAGCAAATTAAAATGCTGAAAAATCATCCCCACACGGCGGCGAAAATTACGCAGGCCAGCGGCATCTAACTGGGTAATGTCTAGGCCATCCACTTCAATGCGGCCACCGCTGGGTTCTTCTAGGCGGTTAATTAAACGCATAAGCGTTGATTTACCCGCCCCAGAGTGACCGATTAGGCCATAAATTTGCCCTGTAGGGATTTGTAAAGCGGTCGCTTGCAAGGCAGTTATGGATTTTTTGCCGAGCTGATAAGCCTTGTGGACTTGGAAAAATTCAATCACCAGACACTACCTGAAATAAGAATCCCGGCACTAGGTCCGGGATTAGGGGTTTATTGTTTAACGAAGTTTAGTCTTCAGCAGGTGTATCTTGATCTGCTTCAGGCTGGTCAGTTTCTGACTGTTCGACTGCATCTTCAGTTGATAAAGCATCATCTTCTAAAAGTGCATCTTCGTCTAGTTCAGCATCAGGGTCTTCGCCAATATCCTGAACACGCACGGTACCACTGAGCTTTTCTTCGTCGGTTAAACGAATCAGCGTTACACCCTGAGTATTACGTGACGTTGTTGATATTTCATCAACGCGCGTACGCACCAAAGTGCCTCGGTTGGTGATAAGCATCATTTCTTCGCCATCTTCAACCTGAATGGCTGATACTAGGCCGCCATTACGTGCGCTGCACTGCATGGCAATTACGCCCTGACCACCACGACCACGCAAAGGGAACTCGGGCAAACGGGTACGCTTACCATAGCCATTTTCAGAAGCGGTAAGTATGTAGATAGGACGGTCGGCTTCAGCTTCAGCTTCTTCCACTTCAGCGACTTCTTCAGAGGCTTTAAGGTTAGCTGCTTCTACCTCAACTGCGTCTACATCAACTGCGTCTGCATCATCCACTTCGTCTTCAAGGTCATCAGCAGCATCTATCACGGTGTTACGAGGAATAATTAAACTAATAACCTCGGCACCTTCTGGCAGACGAATACCCCGCACACCACGGGCAGTACGCCCCATACTACGCACACGGTCTTCTTCAAAACGAATGGCTTTACCAGCACTGGTAAATAACATCACGTGATCGGTTCCGTGGGTAATGGCAGCGCCAACTAGGTGATCGCCTTCGTCTAGGTCTAGGGCAATTAAACCGCTAGAACGTGGACGAGCGAACTGGTCTAGGCTGGTTTTCTTAACCGTACCGCGAGCTGTTGCCATAAAGATGTAGTGGTCTTCACGGTATTCAGTCACTGGCAAAATGGTGGTAATGCTTTCGCCTTCTTCTAAAGGCAAAAGGTTAACCAAAGGACGACCCCGTGAACCACGGCTACCCGTTGGCATATCGTAAACTTTTAGCCAGTAAACCTTACCGCGTGTAGAGAAAAGCATAATGGTGGCGTGAGTAGAAGCCACTAACAAATGCTCTATCACGTCTTCATCTTTCATGGCGGTTGCTGACTTACCACGACCACCACGGCGCTGAGCACGGTAATCACTTAACGGCTGAGTTTTAGCGTAACCGGTACGTGAAATAGTCACTACCATGTCTTCTTCAGCTATCAAGTCTTCCATAGAGAAATCTTGGCGGCTGGCAATAATCACACTGCGGCGAGGGTCAGCATATTCAGCACGAATAGCAATGAGTTCTTCACGAATCAGCTGCATTAAAAGGGCAGGATCAGCCAAAATAGCCATAAATTCGGCGATTTTTTCTAGCAGCTCACGGTATTCACTTAATAGCTTTTCGTGTTCCATGCCCGTTAAGCGGTGCAAACGCAAATCAAGAATGGCTTGTGCTTGTACTAGCGATAAACGGTAGCTGTCTTGCGCTTCTGCCATACCCAAGCCTTCTTCAAGGCCATCGGGCTTACACGCATTTGCGCCAGCACGCTCTAACATTTCCACTACGTTGCCCGGTGTCCAATCACGCGTCAGCAAACCTTCTCTGGCTTCAGCGGGTGAAGGCGAGGCTTTGATTAGCTCAATAATAGGATCAATGTTAGCCAAGGCAATGGCTAGGCCTTCAAGAATATGACCACGGTCTTTAGCTTTGCGTAGTTCAAATACAGTACGGCGAGTAACCACTTCTTGACGGTGGCGAATAAAGGCTTCCAGCATTTGCTTAAGGTTAAGCAACATGGGCTGGCCATCTCGCAGCGCCACCATGTTAATACCAAACACATTCTGCAAAGAAGTTTGGGTAAACAGGTTGTTGACTAGCACTTCAGGCGATTCGCCACGCTTTACTTCAACCACAATACGCATACCGTCTTTATCAGACTCGTCACGTAGTTCAGCGATGCCTTCAATTTTCTTTTCTTTAACCAGCTCAGCAATACGTTCTATTTGCTTGGCTTTATTTAGTTGGTAAGGAATTTCAGTGAAAACAATGGCTTCACGGTTGCCAATGGTTTCAAAGTGGTGCTTGGCACGCATATAAATACGGCCACGGCCTGTGCGGTAAGCTTCAATAATACCGGCCTTGCCATTAATAATAGCGCCTGTAGGAAAGTCAGGGCCGGGGATGTATTCCATTAGCTGTTCAATGGTCAGCTCTGGCTCATCAATTAAGGCTAGGCAACCGTCAACCACTTCACCTAAGTTGTGCGGGGGAATGTTAGTCGCCATACCCACCGCAATACCTGCCGAACCATTCACTAACAAGTTAGGCACACGGGTGGGTAAAACGGCTGGAATTCTTTCAGTACCGTCGTAGTTATCTACATAATCAACGGTGTCTTTGTCTAAATCAGCCAAGAGTGAATGGCTCATTTTGGTCATACGAATTTCGGTATAACGCATGGCGGCAGCCGAGTCACCGTCTACCGAACCAAAGTTACCCTGACCATCGACCAGCATATAGCGTAATGAGAAGGGCTGCGCCATACGAACAATGGTGTCATAAACCGCCGAGTCACCATGTGGGTGATATTTACCGATAACATCACCCACCACACGGGCAGACTTTTTATAGGGTTTGTTCCAGTCGTTATTCAGTTCATGCATGGCAAACAACACGCGGCGGTGAACCGGTTTAAGACCATCACGCACATCGGGTAGCGCGCGTCCGACAATAACGCTCATCGCGTAATCAAGGTAGGACTGCTTTAGCTCGTCCTCAATATTTATCGGATGAATCTCTGTGGCGATATCAGCCATACATCTTCGTCCTTCTTAGGTTTTTGATATTCAGTCGATTATACCCTTTTTGTCTAGCGCAAGTCACATTGACTTCTAGCCAACTAACAGCTTTGTAGCTATTTAGGGAAGATACGTTCAGAAAGCTTCATATAAGCTGCTGCCGACTGCACCTGAATGATATAAGCCAAGGCTACCAAAATGGCCGCCTCTGCTCCTGCTTCACCAAAAGCGGTCATAGCTAGAGCCAAAGCAATGGAAAGATTACGCATCACCGTGCCGTAAACCAAGGCAATGCCATTACCACGATTCAGCATTTTACGTGCAATTAACGTGCTAATTAGGTAATTTATGGCATAAAGAAGGATGAGTGGTACTAGTAGTTTGAGTACTAACGCAGGGGATTCAACTAAATCGGCACCTTTTAACGCCATAGCCACAAAAACAATACCTAGCACACCCAAGCTAGAAAAAGGTGGGAACTTAGGCGCTAATTTTTTCTGAAAGGTTTCTTTCCCGTATTTACCGACCAAAAACTTGCGTGTTAACTGGGCAGCAGCAAACGGCAGGGCAATAAAAAAGACTATTTGCTTGAACACTTCGCCTAAATTAATGGGTATTTCTGCACCCATTAAAAACTTCACATAAAAGGGCGTTAATAACGAACCTAACAGCAAGCCGATAATGGTCAGTTTAATGGCCGCTGGCACATTACCCTTAGCAAAACCTGTCCAAGAAATAGTCATACCGCTGGTGGGCAATAAAGCGGTTAGTAATAAACCCAAAGCCAAAGCTGGCTGTTCTTTAAAAAACACCAACCCTAGCCCGTAAGCAATAAAAGGAATGCACAAAAAGTTAATGCCCATCGCCCAAAACTGCACGGCATTATCGCCTGGCTCTAATAGCTGTTGCGCTTTAACGCCCACCATCATGGGAAAAATCATTAGCAGCGTAAAAGGCACAATTAACACCACCAAACTTTGTGTTGAAAAGCTTAGACTGGCACCCAAACCCAACAACAAAAACAGTGGAATACTCAGACTTAAATTTTTACTTAACCAAGCGATAAACTTCATAGCGCACCTTTTATCGAACACTTTATAGAATATAAGAACTAGCTAATAGATTACATGAATTAGCCTTACAATGTGATACATTAGCTGCTTTTAATTCATCGAGAACTTGTTATGCTTCCCTTAACTGTTTGGGGGTTGGCGCTAGGTCAGGCTTTACTGATTAGCGGCAATATCCTACTGGTTTCTGTTACCGCTTTAATTGGGCAACAAATTGCCCCTTCACCTGCCTTAATCACTTTACCCGTTGCCCTGCAATTTTTGGGCTTAATGGGCGTTACCCTGCCTGCGGCGCTTTTAATGCGTTGGTTAGGGCGAAAAATTGGTTTCTTACTTGGTAATATCATTGGTGTAGGCGGTGCTATTCTTGCCTATAACGCCCTAGCCATGGAAAGCTTTGCTCTGTTTTGCTTAAGTACCTTTTTGTTAGGTATGGCAATTGGTGTAGGTCAACAATACCGTTTTGCAGCAGTTGAAGCCTGCCAACCCTCACAAAGCGCCCGCGCCATTGCCTTGGTTATGGGTGGCGGTGTATTGGCTGCTATTCTTGGCCCTAACCTAGCGGTTTGGTCACGGGGTTTCTTTCCTAGCAGTGAGTTTATTGGTGCCTTTATTGTGTTAATCGGCCTTTATATCTTCACTATGCTACTGATTGTTTCCCTACCCTTAAAAAAACCTTCTGCAGC
>JAAYGA010000211.1 GCA_012727935.1 Pseudomonadaceae bacterium
GAGTTTGTACTGATGCATCCTGTGATATGCGGCAAGTTTGACCATTGTGCGAAAAATGATGCGTGTTGATATCGCCTTTTTTAGCTATTAAGGCTCGCTTGCACCATGGACAACGTAAGTCAGTTTGTCCTGATGGAACTTCACTTATCGACTGCCACTGGCCCTCAGCGTTGATTCCAAATGTTAAATAAACCGAATTCATAAATTCAGACTCATCAACGTATCATGATACAGTTAGAAAGATAACCTTTACTGTATCATGATACGCATTGATCAGCTGATTAATAGCGCCTCAAAGACTGCTCTAACTGAACAACTTCCCGACTGTTTTCATAGGCAAAAACATGCGTACACGCCCGTGCTGCTAACACAGCACCTGAAACCCAAATTTCTCATAAAAAGCTTGGGCAGACTCCGTTAAGCAGTCAACAACGACTGCGTACGCGTTACGCCCAACACCGTCACGTCATCACCAATGTTGAGTGTTTCGCCAATACGTCTAGTCAAAATAAGCATGTGTAATTCCTTGATAGCTCAAAGTCCGTTTCAACTTTAAGTATAGCCATTGATTTTCAGTGTGCTGCCTTTTATTCAAGCCGTGGATTGCGCATATATGGTGAACAAGCACTGCACTCGCTCCATAGGCGATTTGAAGCCTTTAGGGTTGTAGAGCTTATCGACAGCTTTATCTAGTGCTACATGGGCTTTGCGCAGCGCTGGTGGCATTAGATCAGGATCATATAAATCGGCCAGAGAAGTCTGAGCGTCTAAATCAAATTCTACTTGCCTGGCATCTAATACCGATTGTGCTAACGCTTCTATTTGCGACTTTTGATTATCTGTCGCGTCTGGCCAAGGAAAGTTGTTGTAAACCAATTGAGCTGAATAGCGATAATCGCTTTTTAGTCGCCCAGCCACGGTTCTCATCCAGTCCATGTGCATTTGGCTCGTCAAAACCCCAAACTCATACTTGGTTGCTTCTGGAATAATTAGGTTGAGATTCGTCGATACAGTGTCTGCCGTTAAAAACCCCATAGGGACGTATGGGCGGCGCTCAGAAGAAACACTGGGAACTAAGATATATGTAGATGCTATGCGTGTGTCTCTAAACTTCCATGGTGTTTCTGCCTGCTTCCGAGTTCCAGCGTCACTACTGTTGAGTCGCATTTGTTTAACACCATCAATACGGCTTTTAATTTCAGGTAGTTTATTCAATTCAGATAGCTGTCTAGGGCTAGCATCAGCCAGCCACAAGCAGTATCGAGACTGGTTGTTTAAAAACTCACGAGCACCGACCACGTTCTTAATCCAGTCATTTAGCTGAGGATGCTTATCAATTAGCACGTCTTTTTCTTCTTGCGATAGCAATAGGTTTCCACCATCCATCGGCATATTGCCGAACCACATAGGATTGTCTGCATTTAGAGGCTTTGAACGGCTCGTAATCACTACGTTTGGTGCGTCCAGAAGGTACGGATTAATGTTATTTGCACTGGTTGTTATCGGATCACTTTTTAGTGTTGGGTACTGGTAGATTCTCTTGTTCTCCAATGTTTCATAAGAAAAACCCACAACAATACAATGCACGGCAGCTTTGCCTTTAGCTTCACTTTCCCACGCAAATGTTTGATGAGCAAAATTGATATAAACACCAAGCTCTAGCAATAACGGCCACAGAGTGCCTACCTGCTCGCCTAAACAGATCGAGTTAGTTGAGACAAAACCTGTTTTGATTTGTGTTCCCAGGCTAAAAAGAGCTGCTTTATAAAACCAGCAACTTACAAAGTCTAATTGCTTAGCATTTTTTGTTGATCCAAACAGCTCCAGTTGTAACCTTTTCTGCTCTTTATTTTGGTACTTAGAACCTATAAATGGTGGGTTTCCGATAATATAGCTTAAGTTTTCAGGGTTAATAACGTCATGCCAGTCCAAAGTCAGCGCATTTGCATGATGGATGTTGGCGTGCTCCTTTAGAGGCAGCAGATCAGGCTCTTTACCAAAGGCTTTAGCAAACTCCACATTCATTTGATGCTGGGTTAGCCACATAGCCACCTCAGCAATTCGAGCAGGCCACTCGTCTATCTCTATGCCGTAGAAATTATCGAGCGGAATTTGTGGCTGAATCTCTAAAGCGAGAGCGCCTGACCCACTGTGTTGATCTTGCAAAGCCTTCAGTTCTAATCGTCGTAGTTCGCGATATGTAATGATTAAAAAATTCCCGCAACCGCAAGCTGGGTCTAGAAAGGCAAGGTTTCTAAGCTTGTTGACGAATGCCATTAAGCGCTTATCACGCGTTTTCTTAACCTTCAGTTCGAGAATCTTCGCCAGCTCGTCTTTAAGGCTATCTAAGAAAAGCGGGCCAATAACTTTAAAGATGTTCTGTTCGCTTGTGTAGTGCGCACCGAGGTTGCGGCGTGCCTCGCTATCCATGATGCTTTGGAACAAGCTGCCAAAAATAGCTGGGCTGATTTCTCTCCAGTTGAACAAGCAGCAACTAATGAGCATTTCGCGCATTTCAGCGGTGAAGCTGGGCATATCAATGCGCTCACGGAACAGTTGCCCGTTAACGTATGGAAAGGCTGCTTGTTCTTCTGACAGGGCTTTGCTTCGTTTGCTATAAGGGGTGTCAAACACTTGAAATAGCTTCTGTAGGTGCATCTCTGTGTCGCTGCCATCGTCACGTGTGAAGTTCAGCAGGTAGAGCACCATTTGCCGTGGATTAAAAACACCGGTGTCCTCTGCAAATAAACAGAACAATATCCTGACCATGAATATTTTTAGAGCGTGACCGTCAAAGCCGCTTTCGCGCAGGCTGTCGTACAAACTACCCAATAACAATGCAGCCTTTTCGTTTAGCTCATATTCGCTAATTTGCTGCATGTCCTTGCCGTGCATGAACCCGAAAAGATCAAGGTTATCTGGCAGCTCTGCTAGCTCGAAAAGGTGATCTTCATGTGTTTCTATATTGTGCAATCGAAAGCGCTGTAGGTCGCAAATGAGTATGTAAACCGGTTTGTCCTGATCAGGTAATCGCTTTAGGTAATCTACGGCCTGTTCAAAAGCGCTATCAAGGTTTTGCCCCGCTGACTTCATCTCTACCAGCAAAGTGCCTGGCCACAACAAATCAATGCGTTTACTTGATCGGTCGCCCTCCATCTTTACTGCCAACTCAAACGAACCCACAGTTTTGCGCTGAATATCAAATATTGCGAAAAAATCATTTAAGAAGCTTTGAGCTTCAGCGTTCTCTTTTACATCGTCCTTATGTTCCAAGACGAACTGGTGCGCACGACTTCGCAGGGTGTTTATTGGTAGTGCCATCAGTAGACATTCCTTGTTTGGTAAAATAAGAGGATTTCAGGAGAGGTTTGTACTAGAAGTACGAACTAGAGGTTGGCGAATCAGGGCGTAGAGATTGAAACTGTCGTCATAAACTAAACCTCAAGCGCGTAATCTTACACTAATGAGCTTAAAGTGATGTGCAGTCCGCTTGTAGTGGCATAGTGAATGGCAAGGGCAGCTCTATGTATCACTAGACTTTTCACTGCATCAATTATTCAAGCAGTAAATGGAATGCTGCTAGACATGCTTGCAGCAGTTGCACGTAAGGATGATGAGGATCGTCGCAGACGGCAAATGGAAGGAATCAAAAAAGCGCAGGTTGAAGGAAAGTTCGTTGGCCGTAAACCTGATTTGAAAAAGCGTGAGAGTATTGCTTCATTGCTAGCAGCTGGGCATAGCTACTCAAGCATTCAAAAATTACTGGGCTCTTCAAGGCATTTGATTGCGGATGTAAAAAAGACAATGACTGCTTAAGTCTGACTTCCTCAGAAGCTTTCAAAAATACTGCTTCCATAGCTTATTAGTGACTTTCGCTAAAGCAGTTACCTGACAAAGGCATCCGGTGAACGGCAGTCAGGCTGGGAACGTACTTAAGTAATTGGCTAGAGCTTTTCTGCATTTAAACAGTAGCCCGAACCCACATTTCAAAAATGTGCCATGCAATATATAGGAGAGCGCCATAAATAAGGAGACGAAACTGCCAAGCTCCAAACCGACCGCTCCTGACTCCACTTTTCTCTAGAGTTCTGGCCAACATTTCGTGGCCGATTTGTATATCGTGAGGATGATTACCCACCTGTGGATGCCTTCCGGCATGGATTTTGAGTAACTCCGCATTGCTGTAAAGAGTAGACGCCACGTATTGCAGTTGTTTGCACCCACAAAAAAAACTAGCAGCCCAACAAAGTAACGCAATTCCCAGTGGCAGGTGAGTAGGGCTTAAAGCCAACTCTCCTGTTTGAGTCAGTGAAAAACCGATCGCTGTTGCTGCACCTGCAAGCAGAAAATACGTGTATTTTGTCTGTCCTTCTCGGTGAAGCCGAAACAGCTCCCGTTCTGAGTCTGTTGCCATATCTACCTTCAATAGCTCTAATGCTGCCAACACGGGCGAGCATAGCGTTTAAGCTATGTTTGGAACAGACAGAACAACTGAATAATTGCGCATCAATTGAGTAAACACTCATTTACACAGCAAATACTGCAGAAATTGCGCACTAATTGCGCACACATCAATTCAATGCTCAATTAATGCTCTTGCCACTCACAGGTCGCTCCAGCCCCACGACCTAGGCTCTTTATTTGTGGATGATCGGTACGCA
>JAAYGA010000212.1 GCA_012727935.1 Pseudomonadaceae bacterium
CCATACAGGTGCAGGTGCAAGCCTTCTATCGATAAAAGCTGTTGTACATCACCATTCTTGCCGATAATATTCACCATGCAGGTGGGTAAACGGGCAGCAGTTGAACCAAGCGGCAAACCAGCCACGGCGCGTAGGTGGTTTTCAAACTGGCTAGTGGCTGCGCCGTTTTGAGTCCAGTGCCCCGAGTTATGTACTCTGGGTGCCATTTCATTGGCCATTAGCTGACCATCGGCCTGTTGAAATAATTCTAGGGTAAGTATGCCCACATAATCTAATTCGTTAAGCAGGGCTTTAATGTAGGTTTCAGCTTGTCGTTGTAACTCAGCATTCAAATTAGGCAAAGGTGCAAAAGAATAACGCAAGATACCATCAACATGGTGGTTTTCTGCGATAGGATAAAAACGCACTTCACCGGCTTGGCTGCGAACGGCAATAATAGAAACTTCTCTTACAAAGTCGATAAAGGCTTCAACGATTAATTCACGCCCACCTATTTTCTGCCAAGCTTCAGCAACGGCTTGGCTGGCATCATCTTTTAAAACCGCTTGGCCTTTGCCGTCATAACCTTCGGTTACGGTTTTTATTACCACAGGCTTTTGGTGCTTAGTGGTTAACGCTGTGACTGCCTGCTGCAAGCTTTCTAAAGAATCAACCAAGTGGTATTCAGGCGTCGGTATGTCTAGCTGAGTGAATAAGGCTTTTTCTAAACCACGGTTTTGGCAAACCTGTAACGCACGGCTAGAAGGGTAAACTGGCTTTTGCTGTTCAATTTGGCGCACCAGTTCAACCGGCAGGTGTTCAAATTCATAGCTCACCACATCGACCTGGCTTAAAAACTCTTCTAAACGAGCATTGTTTTTATCAACCAAGGTTTGCCCTATATCGGCACTGGGGTTTCCGGTGGTGTCTAAAAATACAAAACGCTGCCCTAGCGGATAGCCTGCCAAAGCCAGCATTTGCCCTAATTGCCCTGCACCCAAAATACCTACACGCATGGTTTAACCTCTGGTCTTTTTAGCTCTACTTACTCAACCCGTGGATCAGGATTATTCAACACGGTTTGAGTTTGGTTAGTACGAAAATCGGCTAGTTTTTTTGCAATGCCTGCATCGCTTAAAGCAAGAATTTGTGCGGCTAAAATAGCGGCATTGGCGGCACCTGCTTTGCCAATTGCCAAGGTTGCTACAGGCACACCCGCAGGCATTTGTACTATAGATAACAAAGAATCCATGCCTTTAAGGGCTTGGCTTTCTATGGGCACACCCAACACCGGCAAGTCGGTTTGTGAAGCCGCCATCCCAGGCAAGTGGGCAGCACCGCCAGCGCCAGCAATAATGACTTTTAAGCCACGTTCTTGAGCACTTTTAGCGTAAGCAAATAATTTGTCGGGCGTGCGGTGGGCAGAAACTACTTCCACTTCATAACGCACACCTAGCTCATCTAGCAAGGCTGCTGCCCTTTCCATGGTGGGCCAATCAGATTTAGACCCCATAATGACACCAACTTGTGGTTGCATCTATCTTTGCTCCCAGTTTTGATTAAATCAGTCGCTGTTAAATTTAAAGCCAGAAAGCATACCCTATAAACCTGCTAAGGGAAAAGTGCTAACCTATTTAGATTGATTTTTAACAGCTTTTTTACAACTAAGGAATGAAAATGCTACTTAAATTAGGCTTAAGTTTATTAATTTTGCCTTTATTGGTTTTAATGGGGGCTTGGGGTGTTGAATATAGCGAGGTGAGTAGCTGTATTTATGAAGGTGGTAGTTACGATTATTTGTTAGGCGAATGTTTAATGGATCAACAAGGCATTTTTGTGCCCTTTGCAGAGCGTTACCCCTTGTTAGTAAGCACCAGCCTTTGGGCTTCTTGCGCTGGGCTGGTGTTTACTATTGTGGGGCTTTACAAGGGGGCTAGCTAGAAGTTAAGTCGCAATTTGTCTCTGGCTAACATACATGAATGTTCAATTACATATAGTTGAACAAACTTAAGCCTGATATTTTACCCGATGCTTGCATACCTGCTTGATAAGACATCATCGAGGTTTGTAGGCGTACATAGGCTTCAGAATAGTCTAGGTCTTCTAAGTCTGAAATGCTTTTTTTAGCAAAGTCTTTAAAGTCGGTATTACTTTCTTTAACTGCTGCTAGGGTATTTTGTCTGGCACCTATTTGCGAGCGGCTTTGCGATACCTTGTCAAAGGCTACATCAATGTTTTGAATAGCAGCACGAATGGCTTCTTTGTCTACGGGTGTTTCTGGGTTACCGTTACCTGTGGCATCCACAAAATACTGAATAACGCCCAGCATATTGTTAGGGTAAGCACCCCCATTGGCAAACTTTTCTGGGTCGTCAGTAAAGCCTGTATTTGAAGGGTCAGGAAGCTCAACAACACTGCCTATCGGACCTAAAGTAGTATCATAGTCTTCTTTAAGTGAGTAATTACCTAACTTATCAATGTCAAACTTAGCTGGGTCAGGTGTTTTATCGCCGGCGGCATCAAGAACAAAGTTATCATCAGCGTCCTTCAAAAAGTTAGTGTCTTCATCAGGATCAGGCACAATTTTAACTTTATTAGGATCATAAGTAGGCTGAAGTTTATCTGGCCCTACTTCTAAACTTTCAAATCCCCGAGCACCCGACGTTAGCATTTTAATAAAGGTGTCATCGGCAACTTGTGCTTCACGCTCAACAGAATCGCCTTGAAAGATATTCCCTTCATAAGCTCTTTGACCTGCTTGGCTACCTGCAAATATATACTCACCACTTTCATTACGAGTATTCAACAAGCCTTTTAAATGGCTCAGCATTTCTTTTACTTCAACACCTGAAGCTTTAACCTGATCATCACTCCACTGACCACTACCTAGCTGAATAGCTCGTTCTTTTAAACCTATTAGTGCAGTTTCAGTTTGATCAAGTACCGACTCGGTTAAACTTAAGTTTTTATCACCAAAATCAAGATTCCGATTATATTGCTCAACAATTGCCATACGGGTTTTAGAGTTAAGCGTTTGTGCAGCGGCTACAGGGTCATCGGCGGGGCTTAAAACACGCTTCCCTGAAGTCATTTGGTTATTTACTGTATTTAAACGGCTATTACTTTGTAATATGCCATTCATGCTGCTGGTATACATTTGCGAAGTGGATAAACGAATCATGGCTTACCTCCCAACACTTGCAATTAAGGTATCAAACATTTTTTGTGCTGCCGATATAATTTGCGTTGAGGCCATATAAGCCTGTTGAAAACGAATTAAATTACCAGCTTCTTCATCCATATTAACGCCCGAAGCAGATTCACGCATGGATATACTTTGGTTTAGCGTTGCCAAACTTACATCAGTGGCTGTTCTTGATTCTGATGTCCGAATTCCAACGTCTTCCACTAACATAGAATAGGTTTCACTTAAAGAAGAGCCACCAATGCCATCTTCCCCTCTACTAATAAGGTTTTCTTGTTGTAAAAAAGACAAGTTCTTACCATTTTGACCACCAGCAGAGCCTTCTAAAGTCCAAATATCGCCTGTTTCAAATTCATTTTTGCTAACTGAAAGCTCTAAACTGCCAGTGACACCAGGAATATCATTAATTGTTAGCGTGCCATCTGCTGATGCTATTATTGGCCCAGGAATAACAACTTTCCCTACATTATCAAGTAACTCAAACTCACCATAAGTAGGCGGTTCAGCATTAGGGTTAGCCGAAGTGGTTGC
>JAAYGA010000394.1 GCA_012727935.1 Pseudomonadaceae bacterium
CGCCGCCAGCGTAAGCAACTAGCCACCAGTTTAAGCTACGAAACAGGCGAGGTTTTGGCAGAGCTCACCCCAGAGGATGTATTCGCCAAACGCCTAGCCCAAGAAACTTTAACGGATGAACAAATAACAACACTTAAAGGCTTACACGCCCAAGTGCTAGAAGCTTTGCAGGAGGCAGATTAATGAAAATTTTAAGTGTGCGTCTTAAAAATATTAACGCCATAAAAGGCGAATGGAAAATAGACTTCACTCAAGAACCGTTTAACGGCAGCAGCCTGTTTGCGATTACCGGCCCCACGGGTGCAGGAAAAACCACCCTGCTAGATGCCATTTGTTTAGCGCTTTATCACCGGACGCCTCGCCTTAGCAATATTACCAAAAGCACCAATGAATTAATGACCCGCCACACAGCCGATTGTTTAGTTGAAGTTGAATTTGCTGTTAAAGATAAAAAATATAGGGCCTTTTGGAGCCAAAAACGCGCGCATAACAAAGCCGACGGCGCATTACAAAACGCCAGCTGCGAGCTAGCCTATGCAACGGGCGAAATCATTTCCAGCAAGCTTAATGAAAAAGTAAGCAAAGTTGAGGAAATAACCGGCTTAAACTTCCAGCGTTTTACTCAGTCTATGTTATTAGCCCAAGGCGGTTTTGCTGCCTTTTTAGAAGCCAGCAACAATGACCGAGCTGGCTTGTTAGAACAGCTAACCGGCACAGAAATTTACGGACAAATTTCTTTGTATGTGCATGAAAAACAGAGAGATTTAAGCCTAGAACTAACTAAGCTAACCAGCAAAGCCGAAGGTTTTCAGCTATTAACACCCGAAGAATTAACCGCCGCTAAAGAAGAACTAGCCCAGTTAACAACCCAAGCGGCAGCACTAAAAAAAGAACAGCAAAAACGCCAAGCAGAACACCAGTGGCGAAGCAATTTAGATGAAGCACTGGCTAGCCAGCAACAGGCAGAAGAACAACAAACCAAGGCAGCCGCAGAACAACTAGCCTCAGCACCGGCCATGCAGCGTCTTGCCCAATATCAGCCAGCAGCCCAGCTACAACCAGCCTATAAAAACCTACTGGCTAGCGAACAAGCAGCAGCGCAAAGCCAGCAAAACCTAAACACCGCCCTAACAGAAAAAGACCAGTGCCAAAACCAACTGGCCGATTATTCTTGGCAAAGCTACCAATATGCCCAGCAAGCCTTAAATGCAATTAATAACCAGCTAACGGCCACCCACCAAGAAGAACAACAGCTATTGGCCGAGATAGAAAAAAATAACCACCACGGACGCTTGGCAGAATATTTAAACAACTGGCAATACCAGTTTGAACTGCTAAATAACCAGCAACACAACCTAGAGCAAAACCAACAAAAACAGCAAGGTTTTATACAAGAACTAGAAACCCTTCAAGCAGAAGCAAAACAACTTAGCCGCCTGCTAGAAGAAGAGAAAAATGCCCTAGCGCCTTTAAAAGAAGCCAAACAACAAGAAGAACAAAAGCTTGAACAGCTACTCGAAGGGTACAGCCCAGCAAGTTGGCAAGAAGCCTTAAACAACCTGCACCAACAAAACAAACATTACCAATGGTTAGAAGGTTTTTACCAAACCCTGCCAGCTAAAAATTCTGCCCTAGAAAACCTAGCAAAAGAACAGGCTGGGCTTGCAGAAGCCATTCAGCAACAAGAAAAACAGCGTGCAGCATTACGCCTTGCTTATAGCCAAATAAAAGAACAGGTTGACGATAAAGAGCGCCTTTTAAAACAAGAAGAACGCATTGCCAGTCTAGAAACGTATCGCCAACAATTACAAGCCGAAGAAGCCTGCCCCTTGTGCGGTTCTTGCGACCACCCAGCCATAGCCACTTACCAAGCCTTAGATGTATCGGTAACAGCACAAGAGCTGGCGGCTAAAAGAACTGAATTAGAAAGGGTTACAGCAGAAGGGCAAGCCTGCAGCGAAAAGTTAGCGCAACTTACTAGCCAGCAAGGTTACCTGAAAACCCAGCAAACCCAACTAGAAGAAGAATTAGCAACCCTTTACGCCACCCAAGCCACCCATTTAGCTGCCTTAAACCTAGCCAGTAATCTAAGTGCTGCGGACTTTGCCGCTGCCTATAATAGCTACCAGCAAAGCTTAACCGCCAACCAAGCCCGCATAACTGCCATTACACAAGCACAAGCCAGCTTAAAAATAAGCGAAGAGCAACTAGCCACCGCCCAACAAAGACTGACTGCTAGCGAACAAAAGCGAATAGAAAAAGGGCATGAATTAACCAACAAAGAACAGCAGCAAAACAGCCTGCAAGAAGCTATAAACAAACAAATAAATGAAAAAGCAGTCCAGCAAGAAAAGCTTAACCAACAGCTAACAGAACTAGGCTACAACTTGCCCGACAACCCACAAACTTGGTTAGCAGCAAGGCAGCAAGAAGCGCAAACTTGGCAAGCCAACACTGCTAAATTGGCTGATTTAAAGCTGCGTATTAGCCAGTTAGCCAGCC
>JAAYGA010000395.1 GCA_012727935.1 Pseudomonadaceae bacterium
ATTGTGTAGTACTCAAATCGCTGCAGCGCGATTGTGTACTACCCAAGCAAGGCGGCACACTATCTACCCGCCTACGCGGGTAGCCCGTCGCGACTCGCTCACCCTGAGCGCAAAAGAAAAGCCCGCCTCGTGTGATAACGTGGCGGTCTTTTTACTTTTGGCTCATCGTTCGACTCCCCGCGACGCGCGCCATTCGCGCCGTTAACATGGCTGTATAAACTGGCTAAATCGCGATAGTGTACTCACTACACATTTTTCCCTAAACGCTGCTACCGCAGCAGGGAAAATGTACGTTCGCGCGGCGCGGCGAGTTGCTACCGCAACGCTGACTCCGTCAGCAACAACAGGAGCTTTTCAATGAGCGCAAAATGTATTTTCCGCATTTCAAAACTCAAGACGTGGGCAGAAATTGGCGGCGCGGCTTCTCATAATTTGAGAACCCGCCCCACGCCAAATGCTGACCCGTCAATCAAAAACATCACCGTGCGCGGCGCAAAAAGCGCGGCGCAGGTGATCAGTGATGCCAAAGAAAAACTGGACCACATCAGAGTGAGATCAAACGCCGTGCTTGCCGTGGAAGTGTTACTCACGGCAAGCCCGACTTACTTTAGAGAAAATGAGTTTGACTACGGCGCATACGATGAAGAAAAACTGCAAGCCTGGCGAGACGCCACCGAGCCATTTATCCGAGAGAATTTCCCGCACGCGGTTAGCGTGGTACTGCACTTAGACGAAGCAACACCGCACTACCAGATCATCGACATCCCCATTAGAACGACTAAGGACGGACAAGACCGCCTCGACGCACGCACCAAGTACGGCGGCGCGGCGAAACTCTCGCAATGGCAAGACAGGGCAGCCGCCGCCGTTGAACACTTAGGCATAGAGCGCGGTGTGCGCGGCTCAACCGCAACGCATACCACCTTAAAAGACTTTTACGCCGCCCTAAATGCAGCAGGTGTCGCGATACCGAAAGCAACGCCGCGCCCCAAAAAAATAAAAGCACTCCCCCCTCGAACTGCTGCCCAACTAATACCGATGACAGACGCGCACGATAAGCGCAAAAAACAGGAGCAAGCCCACGCTAAACGGATCGCCCAGTATAAAAAAGACCTCAAAGAACATCAGGACAGCCTCAAGCAACAACGCGATTACACGCTAAAAATAGCGACCACATCCAATGCCACCGCACTAGAAAACGAACGACTGAAAAAAGAGAACGAGCGCCTTAAAGCCCTGTATGCGCATGACAAAGCGATTGCCGACCAAATGCGTAGGCTCCCCGTCAAAGACGTACTGCAGCGCATTTACGGCGCCTCCTGCACCAACACCGTCTGCACAATAAGCGGCTTGATCAAAGTCACCGTCACGGAAAAAGTAGGTGGTGATCTTTGGTATATCGAAGGACAAGAGAAAGGCGGTCGCGGTGCCATGAACCTACTCATGGCAATTTCAAATTATGAGTATCAGGTTGCCATCGCCAAACTAGCCCTCGAATTTGGCACTGACCCCACCATACAAGAGGTGTCAGGAGACGTCTTGGAAAGGCACACGGAGCAACGCGCCCAATACGTGCGAGACTCGTTATCTGAATACAAAACCCACTTGAAAAACAAGGAGCAGGAGCGCATCAATCAAGAAAAGGCCGCCGAAGCCCAACGGGAAAAAGAAGCGGCCGCGCAGCGGCTGCTAGAGCAAGAGCAGCGAC
>JAAYGA010000396.1 GCA_012727935.1 Pseudomonadaceae bacterium
GCTGCCACGCGTGTTTATCCGCCCTTACCTACACTTGAAGCCCGTCCTGAATTTCATGATTTTAGTATTGCCGATCTACCACCACCCACCAGCGAACTAGGCGAATTAGCCTTAAACCAATTAGAACTGGTGGTATTTGATACTGAAACCACCGGCTTAGAACTGCGTAAAGGCGACAAAATAATTAGCATTGGCGCTTGCCGTATTATTAATGGCCGCCTGCTTGCTCAAGAAGTGTTCGATCAAAAAGTAAATCCTGGTCGCGCTATTCCACCGGCTAGCACAAAAATTCATGGATTGGTTGATGCCGATGTTGAAAAAAGCCCACCGATTAGTGTTGTACTACCGCGCTTTCGTGAATTTGTAGGTAATGGTGTGCTAGTTGCCCATAACGCCGCTTTTGATCTGCTAGCTGTTACGCTGGAAGGTGCCGAAGCTGGCATAGAATTCACCATGCCAGTGCTTGATACTTTGCTTTTATCCCGTGGCTTAGATGAAAATTTAGAAGGTCATGGTTTAGATGCGCTAGCTAAACGCTTTCAACTCACCTTTCCACCCAACACCCGCCACACTGCCTTGGGCGATGCACGAGTCACAGCAGAGTTGCTGCTTGTCTTATTACCACGCCTAGAAGCCAGAGGCATTAACACCCTAGAAGCAGCTTTAGAATTACAACATAGCGTTATCAACCGCTAGCTAACTAATAATAAAAATCACAAGAACTTAAACCGCACAACAAGCATATTAGTTACTTCTAAAGCTTTGTTTTGTGTGGTCGATAATTTATCGGCACTTAAAACAGTTAGAAGCTACCCTTAATACGAAACAAGTAAATCATTATTTATAGAGGAATCTAATATGAACGGAATCAATCCGCTTGGTACATCCACTGCACGACCATCGCAAGCTAACAATCAAAGCGCACAATCGGGTGTTACGACACCAGCGAAAGGTGCCGCTTTAATTGATACACAAGTCAGTAGAACAGAGGTTTCCTTGCTTTCACGTCTATTAGGTGGCGTGGCAACTCAGGCTGCTGTTCGTGATGCTAACACCGACCGCGACGGCTTAGCTGCTATTGCAGAGTCTGCCCTTGATAAGATATTTGGTGATAATTTTTGGAACAACAGGGATGCCCATGATGCTGAAGTACCAAACTCAGAGGATCCGCAGCGGCTTGCTCTGGCAAAACAAGCGACCGACTATGGGAATAACAAGGGTGGTAACCCATTTACAGGCCTGTCGCGGGATCAACTGGCATTAATCACCTACGATGAAAGCGGTACCTTCACCGTTAACGAACGGCGTGCAGCGTGGGAAGAGTCTTACAGACAGCATGAAGAATGGAGTCGTGCTATGGTCGCTAAGATAATGGACGAATACAACCGCACTCATAAAACCTCGTCAGAAAGCCATCAGGAAGTGCTGGATTATTACAAGTCACTGCCAGCCATTGAAGAAGCACAACTCCCAAAAGGTTACGACATGCAGTTGCAAGCTTTGATACAAGCCGCAGACAGCAATGAGCCATCTCAGCACAAAAAAGAACTGGAATCTTTGTTAGAAGTGTTGAACAAACGACTGGAAAGTAATAAACAGGCATAGGTATATTTTAAGAATATATAAAAAAGGCGTTTTATCATGCAATTAATTAACCCATCAACTAATGCATTTAATAACCTCTCAATCAGTATGAACAAGTCAATGCTTGACCCTAAGCAATACGAAGGTTTCACAGTCA
>JAAYGA010000213.1 GCA_012727935.1 Pseudomonadaceae bacterium
AAAGTTATAACTAATAAAACTGGGTACAGTTCAAATTTGTCTGTCAGTTAAAGGCTAAGAATTCAATTTAAACTCTCGTTGTTCAATTCATTTTAAAGTTCATTGTGAGGTGCGCCATGCAGTTTATTAAATTGAAAGACCAGCAAAGTAAAGCCTGCTACCTAGCGCAAGTCTGGGCTATTTTAGAGTCTAGCTATAGCCAAGTACCTGGCGGATTACAATTTGCTAACCCAGAAGCTGTAATAAATGATGCTGATGAGTGGCACCTTATTATTGAAAATGAACAAGTGCAAGCGTTAACCCTACATAAATATAAGCAGGGTTTAAAACTGGTTGCTTTAGGCAAGGCAAACACAGCTAACGCAAAAAAAGCGCTAAAAAAATTAATTCATTATGCCTTACGTCATGGCTGGATGGAGTTATCGGATCAGGCAGAAAGCTTTGTGATGCGTGAATGTGAAGGTCACCATTTTATGATTCATGCCAGCTTTGCAGCAGAGCTACTTAAAAAAGCGATTTTACCTGCAAGCAGCGACACCTTTCATTACCAGCGCAAAATTATGGACCGAGTAAAAACCAAAATACTACTAGGCACACCTAGCCTAAGCCTCGCTTTCTAGTGCAGTAAAGGGTGTAAGCACCCAAAGCACTCGAATTAACACCTATTTTTTACTTAGCAGACGACTGATATTTAGGTACAAGCTGCTGCGCTTAACTTTATTCTTTTTCCGCAATTTTGAGGTGAATTATGACCCAGTTAACGACGGTTTTTGATTTTCAAGGCCGCCCCCAACAACTTGCTAAAAAGCTAGGCGAAGGTGGTGAGGGTGTAATTTACCCACTAGCTCAGCGTCCTGAAGTGCTAGTCAAAATTTACCATGAACGAGAGCTTGCTAAGCGCGGCAAGATTTTACAAGAAAAAGTCGAAGCCATGCGTGGTGTAACTCAGCTGGCATCTGAAAAATCAGTTAGCTGGCCATTAATCAGCGTGTTTGATGCACAGCAACGCTGGCTAGGTTATGCCATGTACAAAGCAGAAGGCAAAGACATGTTTTTACTGGCACATTCTATGCTTTATAAAAAGCACTTTCCTGGGCTAGATCGCCGTGCTATTACCGGCTATTTAATTAACCTAGTTCAGCAGCTTAAAACACTGCAAGACCATGGCGTTATGATTGGCGACTATAATTTACACAACCTTCTTTGCCAGCCTAATAGCGATAAAGTCACGCTAATTGACTGTGATAGTTACCAATTGCAGTTTAATGGCCGCCATTATGCTAGCCCAGTCGGCACGCCCGATATGACACCCATCGAACACCACGGCAAAGCTTTTTCTGACTTGGTGCGCACTAAAGAAAGCGAGGCGTTTTCCCTAGCCATCATCTTGTTTAAGTGCTTAATGCTAGGCCGCCACCCCTACGACATTGTGGGTGGTGAAGACCCAGTCACCAACCTAAAGCGAGGCGATTTTGCCTACGGTGTTGGTAATAAAGGCATTCCAGCCGGCCCTTGGTATAACATTTGGAGCCACATGCCTCACCGCTTAAAAAGCAGTTTTATAGCCACTTTTACTGAAGGTGCTAATGACCCTGCTAAGCGCACCAGCCTAGAAGAGTGGTTAGAAATATTAACCCTCTACGGCAAAGAGATTGATAAGGATTGGCACGAGGTTGCAATTACCCCCTCTGAGCCTAAGCCGAAAAAATACCACGGTAATAACCGATCAATCAGCCAATCAGCCAGCCATTGCTAGGGCAGGTAAGGAGTTCTTTTGAGTAAATTACCACTAGTGCCCAGAATTAAAG
>JAAYGA010000214.1 GCA_012727935.1 Pseudomonadaceae bacterium
GCGTGATGCTGGCTGATTTTTATGACCAGAATACCAGCCAACCCAGCTTGTTTGAAGATATGGCCAAGAAATACCGCAGCAAAAAGTTAATGGCAGCGGTCGATCAAATTAATGAAAGCGGTTTAGGGACAGTAACTTTAGCCAGCCAAGGAAGCCACAACACCAATACTTGGGCAATGAAAAAAGAACACCTCTCCCCAGCCTATACAACCCGTTGGAACGATTTGCCTAAGGTGAAGTGAGGTGATTCTGTAGTTAAAATCAGGTAACTACCCTATTAATTGTGGGCTACTCCAGCTTACTTAACTTTTACCTGACCTTTCATACCTGCTTCAAAATGCCCTGGTAGTAAGCAAGCAAAATCAACAACCCCAGCTTGAGCAAACTTCCAGATTAACTCACCCTTTGCACCAGGCTTCAAAGTGATTGCATTAGGGTCGTCATGCATCATATTAGGCATCCTACGCATTTCTTTAGCATGTTCTAAAAGTGACCCCATCTCACCTATAACTAGCTCATGATCTATTCTACCTTCATTAACAACCTTTAAACGTAAAGTTTCTCCAGCAGACACCTCTAATTTCTCAGGTATGAAACGCATATTATCCTTCATCACTAGCTCAACCGTACGAGTCACTTCAGTTGCTAGACCTGGCTGCCCGATACCCTCCATCTTGTGATCATGGTGTCCAGCTTGGTTAGGCATTTTATGCCCATGACCATCGCCATGATGGCTAGTTTGTTCACTTGCTGCAATCGCAAGCATTGGCAATAAAGATAGCAATAAAACGGATAGTACTTTATTCATTTTCTTTCCTTAAAATTTAACAATGTGAATTAATTACTGATTAAATAGTAAACAATAGTCTCTGTCGGTAAGATGACGGCTGCATTACAAACTTGTCATCTATTGCTCCCCTAGACTGATGTAAACTAAGCTTTTATAAGAAGCCTTCGGTATTTAATTAAGGGGCAGCAATGAAAGTTTTAGTAATAGAAGATGAGCAAAAAACAGGTGACTACCTGCAAACAGGGCTTAGTGAAGCAGGCTTTGTTGTTGACCTTTCTAGAAATGGCCTCGATGGGCTTTATCAGGCTATCAACGAACCTTACGACCTTCTTATTGTTGATATCATGCTGCCTGATCTTGATGGTTGGCGTATTGTGGAGACCTTACGCAGCAAAGATGAACAAATACCCATCTTGTTTTTAACAGCAAAAGACAGTGTTGAAGATAGGGTTAAAGGATTAGAGCTTGGGGCTGATGATTATTTAGTTAAGCCCTTCGCTTTTTCTGAGTTACTGGCTCGGGTACGCTCTTTGTTGCGCCGTGGTACACCGCAAGTAGAAAACAACCAACTAGCAGTCGCTGATCTAAAATTAGACTTGCCTCGTCGCCAAGTTACTCGTGCTGGGGGGCTTATTCATCTGACCAATAAAGAATTTACTTTGTTAGAACTGCTGGTTCGTCGCCAGGATGAGGTGTTACCACGTTCTTTGATTGCTTCTTTAGTATGGGATATGAATTTTGACAGTGACACCAATGTTATTGATGTTGCTATTCGTCGCTTACGAGCCAAAATTGACGAACCTTATGAACTTAAACTTATTAAGACCATAAGGGGTATGGGCTATACCTTAAACCAAGCTAACTAGTTGATAGGTAACACTAGCTCAAAAGTCATGAGACCTTTGCTATTTTTAGCAGTAATAGTGCCGCCATGACTAGCAATAATTGACTGGGTTATTGCTAAACCTAGTCCTGTCCCTTCATTTTTACGTTGTCGAGAAGGATCAACACGATAAAAACGGTCAAATAATTTAGGTAAATGCTCTGAACTAACCGGTACCCCTTGGTTAGAAATGCAAATAATGACCTTTGTCTTCTTCTGTTCGAGGTGAACTTTTATTTCCTCGCCTTGAGTGGTATAGCGTATTGCATTAGATAAAATATTACTTAAAGCACGGCGAAGCATAAGACGATCCCCTACTATAAGGGGTACAACCCCTTCACAAGTCAGCGTTATTTGTTGCTCTTCTGCCAAAGCCTCAAAGTAATCAAAGAGTGCCTTTACTTCATCATTCAAACTTACCTTATCAAGGTCTTTTTTAAGTTTATTATTATCAGCTTGAGCTAAAAACAGCATATCGCCAACCATTTTTGCCATCCGCTCATATTCCTCTAAGCAGGAATACAAAACTTCTTGGTATTCTTCATTAGTACGTGGCTTTGAGAGAACGACTTCCGTCTGAGTTTTTAAATTAGTAATGGGTGTTCGCAATTCATGTGCTATATCAGCTGAAAAATTTGAAAGGCGCTGAAACCCTTCTTCAATGCGACTAAGCATGGCGTTAAAAGAGATAGCTAACTCAGTTAACTCTATCGGAACTAAGTCAGGATCAAGTCGAATGAATAGATGATCAGACTTTATTTGTTGAATCTCTTGGCTAATACGTCTTAATGGCGCATGACCTAGATAAACAGCCAGCCAAGTTGCAAAAATAGCAATTAGGCTGGCTATTAAAGTTATCAGTTTTAGATAATTCCGAAAGCCCTCTAAATAATGCAGATGAAAATCAATGTCAGTCACCACCGTTAAAATAAGGGGTTGCCTAATTAAAAGAGTAGGAGACAGTAGCTGAACTGCAGCACCTCGATAGGTTTTACCTGCGTTTTGCCAAACTTCAACTGTTTCTGCTGTTATACGCGAGCTAAAAAGAACAGCTGGCTGGAAATCTTCAAGCTTTAAGTTAGAAGAAGTATAAATTTCCTTATAATTCGCATCAAGGAGACGAAACTGTGCATTATGATGACCTGAAACGGCACCTGCTAAGCGCTGACTTAGCTCATCATCAAATTCATTGGGTGGTGCCTTCCTAAGTACTTCTGCTACCGCTTGTATAACAGC
>JAAYGA010000215.1 GCA_012727935.1 Pseudomonadaceae bacterium
ATCGGTGGCGGCGGCTCTACTTTAGCAATCGCTTGTTCAATTAATAATGCTAAATTCTCATCGTCATTTATAGAGGGTGTTAAAGCATTCCCAGCTAAAGCAAGCGGATTAAGTGCAAACCTTGGCTGCTGGGGTGGTTCTTGTTCTGGCTGCTGTTCAGGTAACGGCTGCACTGGTGGTGGCTCACCCGACAAAGCAAGGCTAGTATCAACATTAAAAGCCTGATCAAAAAAAGCAGGCAATTGGGTTGGTAAAATGGCTTCAGGTGGTTGGTTAGGGTTACTAATGCGTGCTGCACTCAAACGTTGATTAAAACCTATTTCAATATTGCCTCGTGCATTTTTTATAGAAACACGGCCACTTTGCATTCGTACATAAAGGTTTTGTCCTTGCTGTGTATAAGCTTCGTAAGCAGTACCGCGTATACCTATGGTTCCAGCGCGGCTTTTCATTTCATAGCCTTCGCCCTTTACAGCACCCGTAATACTTCTTAACCCACCCGTCACTAAACGTTTTACGTTAGTGTCTTTTTCATCGCTGGCATTAGGTTGGTATTGAAACGCTTCAATAACTAATTCACTTGATTCCATCAAAGAAATCATTTCACCATCGGCCATGCGTAATTGGGCGCGACCACCTTCTGGGGTTTTAAGTGTATCGCCTAAGAATATTACTGAACGTCGGGTTAAATCTCTTGAAGCACCCCCTAGCTGTTCGGCTGTAACACCCACTGTAGCCATTAAGACGCGGCCTACTTCACTATTTTTAGCCACTGCAGGTGTTGTAATAAACGCCATAATTAATATTACTAGCAATAGCCAGTAAATAGTATGCAAGAAAGATTTGCTAGGTTGGTTAAACATTATTTTACCACTCCTTCCTAATACCGGCGCTTAGCTGGGTTCGGTGATAGCTGTATAAATTAAGTGTAGAGCTATTATTATTTTGCTGAATGCCTAAATCGATAAGTAAATCATTAGAGAAGCGTTGACTAAATTTCAGCCCTACACTAAGTTGATCATCTTTTCTGCGTTGTTTTAAAAATGAAGGATCATCAGCCTTATGCTTAGCATTTAAATAACTAAAGTTAAATTCTAGTTGCTGTTTAGCATTAAAACTATAACCAATACCTGATCTTATTCCATATAAATTACGACCATTATAATCGCCTGTTTTACTATCAGGGTTTTCAGTTGTTAATAATGGTCCTGCATGTAATCTTAAGCTTTCATTGAACCGATAAGAAAAAGTTGCTCCAAGGGTATAGCTAGTAATATTCGTTTCATTACTTGAAGATTTATTACCAATATCTGCTAGCTGACCAAAAAAACTATAATTAGCTTTATTGGTTAAACGTTGATTAAAATCAGCAGCCACGGCCAAAACCAGCACTTCATTTTTGTCATCACGTACTTGTTTATTCACTTGTAAAGGCACAGATAAACGCCAATTACTGCCTAGTAAAATACCACCAGCTTGTAAACCTAGACTGTAGTTATCCATATTTTTTTGATCATTATGGTAGCCTCTTAAGCTAGCATTACCACTTGCAAACCAACCCCAACGCTCACTTTGTTGCTGTAAACGGTTAGCACCTAAATTTAGTTCATGGAAGGTGTCGGAATCAACTGCTGGTAAATTAAGTGGGTCTAGGCCAAACAAGGGGTGAAAAACATCAAGGTGAGTCATATTTCTTGGGTTGCTGTCGTAACCAAAGCGCGCACCCAAATAAAAATGATTAACTGAGCTACTTAGATTACTGCTAGTAGCAGCAATTGCTTTACCGGCTTCTTTGGCATCCATTGTGGCTAAATACCACTGAATACGCGTTTGTATAGCCAAGGGGGGTTGGGGTGAACTTTCTAATACTAGGTTAAAGTGGTGGCGAGCCGACTTTAAGTTGTCCAACATATAATGAGTTCGCGCCAGCTCAAACCTAGGCACGGCAGCTGAACTGTTAAACATCAACACCCGTTCAAAAGCAAACAAAGCTTGCTCATATTGCTCCACCCTTAACGCGGCCATGCCATAAAGCATATCAAAGTTAGGGTTACCCGCTTCCTCTGCTAACAGGTTACTTCCTAGCAGGTAGGCTTCTTGAAATTTATGTTCTGTAACCAGCTGCTCCATGTCCTTAAGGCTGGCATAAGATAAATAGCTAGCAAATAATAAAACTGATAGTAGAAAAAGCTGTTTAACTTTAAGGTTGTTTATCTTTTTCATAATTTCATTTTTTTAGTTTTTTTTAGCACACCCGAAGGCTTGCGTTTTCTACTATCCATGCCAATAAAGCTACTAATCCCACACCGCTAGCTGCTATTAACAACCATTGTAGCCAACCTAAGTTCACACGAAAACTTTTTTTAGTAGCAACCAACTCTTTTTTATCTGTACGCAACAAACCTTCTTTTTCCATCTGAATTTGGGTTGCTGCTTCAACCAAAAGCTTAACATCGGGTGCTGCCCGTTCCATTAAAAATTCTGCAGCTGCCTTCCAGTTAGGGTTACGTTTTCCAGTTCGCAAAGTACGCAATGCCGAACCAGAAGAAGTAAAAGTTGGCGTATAACCACCCTCATCATTCGAACTCATTGTTTAACTCTTAATTAAAATGTCAGCAGACTAGCTGTTACTGGCTTTGCCTCTAGCTGTTACTAGTTTTACTAATAGGAACCAGCAACTCAATGCAACAGCCTCGGCCTAGTTGGGTATTAATGGTTAAGCTAGCATTCAGCTCTACCGCTCGGTAGTGCAAATTACTTAAACCTCGGCCTGTAAATTCAACACCCTGCTCATCAAAACCACAACCATCATCTTTTACTTGAATTTTTAAACTGCTGGGTGTTTTCATACGAGCAACCAAGCTAACTTTACTCGCTTTGGCATGTTTAATAGTATTTACCAAGGTTTCCTGCACTATTCTTTGCAAGTTTAGCGCATCTTGCGGTGTCATATTAGGAAAATCTGGCAAATCATCAACTTTCCATTCAAGCGTTAGCCCTGCTTGCTGAATACGGCGTTCTAACCTATAACGCAGCTGCCCCAATAGCGTTCCTACATCGCCATCAAAAGTTTGCATTGAATCCATCATAATTCGTAAGTCTTCTAAAGCTAGCTGCAAGTAATCTGCTATTTCTTCAACACTAGCCTGATCATTACGAGTGGCATAAAGTGCAGTCGTTAATTGTGCACCTAAGCCATCGTGCATTTCTCTTAGTAAACGGTTGCGCTCTTTTTCTGTTGCTTCGCGGGCTTTAATAAACTGTAGCTGAACATGGGCTTGGTGACGGCTTTTTTCATAAAAATACACTAAAATTGCTAGGGCGATAAAAGCAATAGAAATGTTATAAATAGAAACTAGCTCGTAGGGTGCTGGCTGCCACACACCCAAATTAACAACAAGCATTACAAAAACAGGTAAAAACAACATTGCTACAGCAAGTGTGCCGCGCTTAGTGCCGTTAAGAAAATAAGCAAAGGGTGGAAAGGTTGCTAGCCAAAAAAGACTGTATTCATAATGCTTGGTTAAATATAAAAAACTTAGTAAAGCTAATCCAATAATAAATGTGGTTATAAAACTACTTCTTTCTACATCACGACTCGTACGAAAGTAAATCAAGGCAGTTAAAGAACAAATAAATGCTAGTAAATCAACCATTGCTACTTCAAAGTCATTGAATACTAGTAAATTCAGTAGCGTAAAAAGACCAAAAACGCCCATCGCTGCTAAGAGCATGACATTAATTAAAAAAGCCCTACGGTAATGGCGGTTACCAGGAAAAAAATACCCTCCACAGCTTGTTAAATTTTTCCAGAGCTGAATAGTTTTTTGGGTTAGAAGCTTAGCAGCCAGCATTAATCTAACTCATGCATATCAAGTATACCCTGCCGTGTGGCGGCAAAAACTGCTTCGTTTTTTGTTTTAACGGAAAGCTTTCGATAAAGATTTTTAATGTGCGAATTTACAGTGTGGCTAGAAACCGTTAATTCTTCTGCCACTTCGCGGTAGGTATAACCGCGTGCTAATAATTTTAATAACTGCATTTCACGGCGGGTTAATAATGCCGCTTCACTCGTATCATCAAATTTCTTTTTATTAGACAAGTTTTCAGTGGCTTGCATTCGCTTTAATAAATGGCGAGCAATCATGGGGCTCATGGGGCTGCCACCATCACACAACTGAATAATGTGTTCTGCTAAACCTAAATCATCGGTATCTTTTAAAATGTAACCACTTGCGCCAGCTTCGATGGCTTGCACTACATGCCCTTCGTCGCCAAACATGCTAACAACCATAATTTCAGTATTGGGTTGTTTTTGGCTTACCTCTTGAATAATTTCCATACCCGAACCATCGGGTAAACCTAAATCAACTAACAAAACCCTTGGGCTATTATTTAAAGCCAGTGCTTTTCCTTCGCGTACACAGGTGGCTTCACCCAACCAAAGTAAATCAGGGTGTTTTTCTATGGAAGCTTTAAAGCGTTGGCGTACCGCAGGGTCGTCATCGACCAAAGCCACACTAATTTTTTCTCTTACCATTTTTTTTGTCCTTAATTAAATCCATTTGTTATATTTTGTGCTT
Source organism: Pseudomonadaceae bacterium (assembly GCA_012727935.1). Lineage (GTDB taxonomy): Bacteria > Pseudomonadota > Gammaproteobacteria > Pseudomonadales > Halomonadaceae > Marinospirillum. The sequence goes on from JAAYGA010000215.1 coordinate 4,584, forward strand.
ATTTAGAAGTAAATAACATCCCTTAGGTTAGTGATGCTTCATTTGATTTAACCTAGCCTAGAAAAAGTTTTTAGCAAGCTGCTATAAAGCACAGGTAAAAGTTTCTCTAGCGAAGTTTTTCGTAACTCAGCTAAAGTTTCAGCAACTAATGCCACTTTTGCAGGTTCATTACGCTGGCCTTGCAAGCCATTTAAAGGCATATCAGGGCTGTCGGTTTCTAATAAAAAAGCAGTTAAAGGCAGCTTCTGTGCAATTTGACGTAGTTTATTGGCTCTTGGGTAGGTAATGCCGCCGCCTAAGCCAATTTTAAAACCTAATTCAACTAGCTGCTCGGCCTGTTGCTGGCTGCCTGAAAAAGCGTGTAATAATCCACCTTGCGGCAGTTGAAAGCGCCTTAAGCGTTGAATCACTAAATCCATTGCTTGGCGAACATGAATCACTACCGGTAAATCTAATTCTTTAGCCAATGTTAGCTGGGCATCAAAAAAACGCCATTGTTTAGCTTCTTGGGCTTTTAATTTGGGGCTATGTAAATCGATGCCGATTTCACCTAGGGCTATAACTTTAGGTGAAGTTAGCAGTTGCTCTTTAAGCTGAGTTAAATCTTCAGGCTGATGCTTGTCGATAAAAAGCGGATGTAAACCTAGGCAGGCGTAAAGCTGAGGGCTGGGTAAAAAGCTGGGTAAAAGGCTGGGTAAACTGGAACTTTCTACCAAGTTTAAAAGCCTTGGCCAAGTGGCAGCGGTGGTTGCCGCTAAAATAATAGTATTCACACCAGCCAACTTAGCCCGCTGCAACACTTCTTCTCGGTCAATATCAAAAACCGGAAAATCTAAGTGGCAGTGGGCATCGTAGAGCATTCTCTTTACCCTTCTAGTAGCTACGCAGGTAATTAATAAGCCACTTAATTATGTAGGTCGCGCATCACCATTGCATACTTTAAGTTATCGCCATCCAGCATTTCGCCTGGTAACTGACAACGCACAAAGTGGCCGGTGCCTGGGGCAACGCTCATGGCTTTACCATTTTTGCTGTTTTCTAAGGCATCCAGCTTAAAGCGGCGGTTACCAGCAGGGGTCATCAATTCCAGTGTATCGCCCACTTCAAACTTGTTTTTAACTTCTATGTCTATCCAGCCGTTGTCTTTAGCTTCTAATACTTCGCCCACAAATTGTTGGTGTACGCCCACTGAATTACCCGTTTCGTAGTTTTGGTATTCATCGTGTACGTGGCGGCGGTAAAAACCTTCGGTGTAACCACGGTTGGCTAGGTTTTCTAGCGCGTCCATTAAGTCCATATCAAAGGGACGACCAGCTACGGCATCGTCAATAGCGCGGCGATAAACTTGGGCAGTACGCGCCACGTAATAATGGCTCTTAGTACGGCCTTCAATTTTTAAAGAATCAATGCCCATTTCTGCTAAACGGTTGACGTGTTGCACCGCACGCAAATCACGGGAGTTCATAATATAAGTGCCGTGTTCGTCTTCAAAAATAGGCATAAACTCGCCAGGGCGTTTAGCTTCTTCTATTAATGCAGAAAGCACTTCTTGGCCTTCAGTACCACCAGCGGTTTTGCTATTGGCTGCTTTTTGGCCGGGTGTCCAAATGCCTTCCGGGCTGGCTTGGGCTAAGGGAATTAAATCGCCTGAATCATCGGTAGCGGCTTCGTGAGTTTTGTAATTCCAACGGCAAGCATTGGTGCAAGAACCTTGGTTGGGGTCGCGGTGATTAAAATAACCCGACAGCAAGCAACGGCCAGAATAGGCAATGCACAAGGCACCGTGTACAAAGGTTTCTAATTCAATGGTGGGGCATTCTTGGCGAATTTCAGCAATTTCATCAAGCGATAATTCACGCGATAAAATGATGCGCTGCACGCCTAGCTTTTCCCAAAAACGCACCGCTGCATAGTTCACCACGTTGGCTTGCACCGATAAGTGAATCACTTGGTCTGGCCACTTTTCACGCACCATCATAATTAAGCCAGGGTCAGACATAATTAAAGCGTCTGGCTGCATTTCAATAACCGGTTCCATATCCTTCATATAGCTGCGTACTTTGCTATTATGAGGTGCTATATTGCTGGCAACAAAAAACAGCTTGTTGCGCTGGTGGGCGTATTCAATGCCCTCGCCCAAACCTTTTAAGTTGAAGTCATTGTTACGCACACGCAAACTGTAGCGTGGCTGACCGGCATAAACCGCATCGGCACCATAAGCAATGGCATACTGCATGTTACGGAAGGTTCCAGCAGGGGAAAGAAGTTCGGGAGATTTCATAAGAAGGCTATACCTGACCATTAAACTAGGATTAATGATAGAATTTTAACACAGGCTGAAAACTAATAAAGCAATGATCCCCTTAAAAAACATAACGACGAGTAACCATGCCTGCCGTTCTGGCTGTGCGGCCTGTTGTATAGCGCCATCAATTACTTCCACCACCGCTGCTATGCCGCAAGGTAAACCTGCTGGTAAGGTGTGTATTCACTTAAATGAACACTTACTTTGTGAGTTATTTGGCCAAGCAGAGCGCCCTAAGGTTTGTAGTAACTTTAGTTTTGATATTGAAGTGTGTGGTACTTGCCGTGAACAAGCCTTACAAAACTTAGATTGGTTAGAAGTAAACACTGCCTGCTAGTAAGTTGGCGGTAGCTTACTTACACTCAATGCCAATAAAACAATAACTAGGAGTATTCTCTATGCATCGTGCTTTTATTATTGCTTCAGGTGGTTGTCAAGATGGCATTGGCAGCCTTGAAACACTTCATTCAGTGCGTGAACAGGTAACCGAAGCAGGTTTAAAGCTTGAACGTCTAGTGATTGACCCACTTAGCGCAGGCTGGGGTACTTCAGTTGCACCTAACCACTACCGTTCAGGTTGCGGCCCACTAGAAGCTTTAGCTTATGCCCAAACCCAATTGCGCGAAGGTGCTTTTGAAGCGGTTTTAATTGAAGGCAGTGATGCCGTTAAAACAGGCTATTCGCGTGAAGAACGTGATGAACTGACCCATATTTATGGTAAGAACTACCCTATTCCTGAAGCTTACACTGACTTAGCAAGGCACTTTTGCCGTGAAGAAGGCATGACTTTCGACCAGTTTCGCCGCCTAAGGGATGTGCTGTTTGAAAACTACCGCCGCAGTGCGCCCAATAAAACAGTCGACGACACTTGGCTACAAGCCCAAACAGAACTGTTTCGGGGTGTCGATTGCGCCAACCCTTACACCGACTACACGGGCGGCCTAATTTTAACCCGTGATGATTTACTAAATAACTTCACCCTAACTGAACCTGCCATTGAAGTGGCTGGTGTAGGCATAGGTTATGCACCGGGTGACGGTGCCGATTTCCTTGAGGAATTAGCCACCTATTGGCACTTAGAAAAAGCCATTTATTATGCCAACCTAGAAGCTGGATTAAACTTTGCTGAAGCATTTAACCAAGGCAAAGCCCTGCTAGAAGCTTACACCTGCTACCCTGTGGTGCCTTTGGCTTTATTGCTGCACGGTAAGTTTGTCAATAGCTGGCAAGCACTTCCAGCTTGGCTACAAAAACACAGTCTAACCTTAAACGGTGGCATGAATTTAAACCGTGCGCCGTGGAATTTACCGGCTTTACGCGCCCTAATTGAAATGACCCAAGCTTTGTATAACAGCGAACAAACCCTTGGCGGTGTGCATGGCAATGGTGGTTTGGGCTATAAACAGGGCTTTGCCATTTTAAAACGGAACGCTTAAGCTAAGCGCCGGTCGAACACCTACTAACAGGTTGGCAGTTTAAAAAGCGTCAACTTAAAGTAGTTAACCTAAACCATTTTGCAGGAGAAACACCATGCGTTACGACGCTCCTATAAGCCATACATCGTCTAAATCACTCAGTATTTCAGCACAAAAAGTGCTACGCAACACCTATATGCTGCTTGGCATGACCCTAGCCTTTAGTGCGCTAACCGCTTACTTTTCTTTGGTTACTGGCCTACAGCTAAACATTATTGTGTTCATTGTGGGTGTTTATGGCCTCATGTTTTTAACCCATAAGCTAGCCGATTCTGCTTGGGGTATTTTAAGCACTTTCGCTTTCACAGGTTTTATGGGCTTATCGCTTGGCCCCATTCTAGGCATGTACTTAGGTGCTGGTATGGGCGATGTGGTTGTTTCTGCCCTTAGCATGACGGCCTTTGTGTTCTTTGGTTTGTCTGCTTTTGCACTCATCACCAAAAAAGACTTCGACTTTATGGGCAAGTTTTTAATGGTGGGTGGCTTGGTTTTAATGGCGGGCGTTATTGCTAACCTATTCCTTGGTTTAACCGGCCTACACCTAGCCATTAGCGCAGGTTTTGTAATCTTCTCATCAGCAATGATTCTGTTCCAAACCGGCCAAATTGTGAATGGTGGTGAAACTAATTACATTCGTGCCACGGTTACCCTGTTTGTTTCTATCTACAATCTGTTCCTAAGCTTGTTATCTTTGCTTGGCATGAACAACGACTAGCAATTAAAAACTAAGAGCAGAAACACCCAGTGGCAGCTAACATTCAACCTAAAAGTTTTGTTTTGAATATCTGCGGGGCACCCTACGCAAGTTCGGCGCCCCTTTCTGCTTTGCGTTTTGCCAAGGCTGCTTTGGCGGCTGGACACACTATTCAGCGAGTGTTTCTTTCTCAGGAAGGTGTAACTTTAGCTAACAATTTAAGCTGCCCACTCCAAGATGAAACTAACCTCACCAAAGCATGGCAAGCCCTAGCCAAAGCACACCAACTAGAACTTACTGTTTGTGTTGCTGCGGCTTTAAAGCATGGCATTGTTGATGCTAAAGAAGCCGCTCGCTATGGTTTAGAACACCATAATTTAGCCGAAGGCTTTGTATTAACAGGCTTAGGTCAGCTTGTTGATGGCATGGCAAACGCCGACCGCACCCTAACGTTTAGCCGATGAATAATTCTAACCCCTTCGATTTACTGGTAATTTTTACCCAGCCACCGCTAACCGCTAGCCTAGCCAAAGAAGGCTTAGACTTAAGCTTAGTGAGTAGCACTTTTGAACAGCACACCGGATTAGTTTTTTTAGGTGCTGGCATTTTGCAACTGAACAAGAATCAACAACCCGATATTTTAGCCTTAAAAGGCACTCAAGCCATGTTAAAAGCCCTTGGCCTTTATGGCATAGAACAAATCTATGTAGAAGAGCAAGCATTGCTTGATTACGGACTAAAAAACACCGATTTATTATTACCAGTAGAAAGCTGTTCTTTAGCTAGGCTACAAAGATTGGTTGCCACTAGCCGCAATGTTTTCACCTTTTAACTGCCTAGTGAGTTATTTTTTTACACCCAAACAGCACAGAAATAAGTAAAATATGGCAACTCTTTACCAACTGAACGCACCTTACAAATTAGCTTGTTGTTTAAAGCTTTTAACTGCCACCGACAGGCTAGTATTAATCGAATCTGCTGTGGCTTTGGTGGTTGATACTCACTTTTTAAAACAGCTGCCAGTTGGGTTAAAAGTTTTTGCCCTAAACGATGACTTACAAGCCAGAGGTTTGTTAAATGCTTGCCCTGCTGCCGTTCAAGCAATAAGCGACACGCAATGGGTGGCAGAAAGCTTGGAGGCCGACCGTGTCTGTAGCTGGTGAACAACCTAATTTAGAAACCCTTCAACTAGACCCAGAAGGCTTCTTGGTTAATTTACAAGACTGGTCGCCAGAGGTTGCACAATGGCTAGCCGCACAAGATAAACTGGCTTTAACACCGGCGCACTTAGAAATTATTTTACTGCTAAGAACCTTTTATCAAACCTTTCAACTAGCACCAGCCATGCGGCCTTTAACCAATTATCTGCGCCAACATCTAAGCGTTGAAAAAACTAGCAGCATTTATTTAATGCAGCTATTTGGGCAAAGCCCTGCTAAAGCAATGGCTCGTTATGCCGGTTTGCCTAAACCCGATAATTGCCTTTAAGTTACTGTAAATTAGCTATCAATTGCTTATAGGCAGTGCAATAAAATACAATACTAAAATTACGTTATATATTTTAAGAAAACAGGAACCCACCCCATGTCTGATAGCAATTGTGTAGACGATTTAAACGTTGTGTCACAAGAAATATTAATTACCCCTGAAAAGCTAAAAGAAAAAATTCTTTTAACAGCCAGCGCACAAAAAACGGTTTATGAAGGCCGTCAGGTTATTCAGAAGATTTTAGACCGCCAAGACCCACGCTTATTTGTAGTTGTCGGCCCTTGCTCTATTCACGACGTTGAAGCAGCCCTAGATTACGCCAAACGCTTAAAAGGTTTAGCCGACAAGGTGGGTGACACTCTTTATTTAGTAATGCGGGTTTACTTTGAAAAGCCACGCACCACTGTTGGCTGGAAAGGTTTAATTAACGACCCCTACATGAACGACAGTTTTAAAATTGAAGAAGGCTTGCATATTGGCCGCAAGCTTCTGGTTGATCTTTCAGAGCTAGGCTTACCCCTTGCCACTGAAGCACTCGACCCTATTTCCCCTCAATACATGCAAGATTGCATAGCTTGGAGCGCCATAGGTGCGCGCACTACCGAATCACAAACCCACCGCGAAATGTCCAGCGGCTTGTCTTGCCCCGTTGGCTTTAAAAACGGTACCGATGGCGGCCTAGAAGTGGCCATTAATGCACTAAAATCTATGGCGCATTCGCATAACTTTTTAGGCATTAACACCCAAGGCCAGTGTGCCATTATTCGCACCAAGGGTAATCAGTATGGCCACACAGTATTGCGTGGCGGTAATGGCAAGCCTAACTACGATTCAGTTAGCGTTAAGCTGTGTGAAGCAGACTTAACTAAAGCTAAATTAGCTAAGAATATTATGATTGATTGCAGCCATGCTAACTCGAATAAAGACGCTAACTTGCAAACCTTAGTGCTTGAAAACGTTACCAGCCAAATTTTAGATGGCAATGAGTCCATTGTTGGCCTAATGGTTGAATCAAACATTGGCTTTGGTAACCAATCCATTCCTGAAGATAAAAGCCAGCTAAAATATGGCGTTTCAGTGACCGACGCTTGCATAGATTGGGAAGCCACTGAAAAAGCGTTAGTTGAAATGGCTGACAAGCTTCGCCCCGTGTTAGAAGAACGCCGCAAAAAAGCACAACAGGCTTCTTAATTAGCGCCTAGCTAAACAAAAGCTGAATAAAAGCTGAACAAAAAAAGGTCGGGTAGTTAACTTAAACACCCGACCTTTTTATTCTCTAACTTAACCGACTTGCTACTGCCACTAAAAACTAGCTTTCTACTTTAGGGTGAGTCCCTTTAGTATTGGCATCATCAAACAAGGGTTTGTCTTCCTGCTTGGGCTTATCAATATTAATCATTTTTTCACGAAAAGCGGCCAGTTTTTCATGCACTAATTGCTGGGTAAGCTGCACTGTGTCTTTTACACCGCCTTCAAACGCACCAAAGCCTTTTAGAATATCAACCGCTTCACCCATGCCTTTTTCAAGTGCGGGGGTAATTAAGCTCATGTATTTATCAACGGCTTCTTCATTGCTTAGCTTAGGGTTCTGTTCTTTGAACTTATCAAAATAGCTGGTAGCGCCGGTCATAATGCGGTCGGCTGTTTTTTCAGAAGACCAGTAATCTTCTTGGCCTTTAATGCCGGAAGTTTTATCCATTAAATTTTGTAGGCTAAAACTTTCATCGCCTAGTTCTTTTTTTAGAATGCCTTCAATAGCACTGGCAGCCTCTTGGTAAAAAATACGCAAGGCTTTAGTGTCGCCTTCCTTGCCTTTGCTAAACATAGTTTCTAGCAAAGTTTTTTTGTTTGCTAGGGCGGTTGCTTCTGCTTGTTTAGCAAATTCAACTTTTTCTTCGTCGGTTAGTTTGGTTTTCACTTCAGTTGACTTAACTTCAGTTGGCTTGATTTCGCTTACAGCGGCTTGGAACTTATCGTTAGAAGATGCTTTGTTAGAAGAAGCTTTGTTAGGAACAACTGCTTGGGAGGTATTGGATAAAGCAATGTTTTGCGTCGACATAATGTAACCCCTTAAAAGTTTTAAAAACTTTAACTACTTAAATTATTTATCGGCACAAAAGGGTAAAACTTTATTAAGACTAATGGGAAAGAAAAACAACCAACAAGAAAAAAGCCCCCGAAGGAGCTTTTTATGACTATTAAAACTAGGTTTTATTAAGGACCAACAGCAGGACAACCCTTAAGAGGATAATCAGCATTCTTAGTATTAACACAAGTCCACTTGCCATCTGCACTACGAGCTAGTGTGACAATCGCATCAGTTGTTTTTAATTCAAAACCAGTAGCAACTGTTCCAGTTATAGTTACTGCTGTACCAGCAGATAAAGCAATAATATCAGCATCAGTATCTTTACTAAAAATAGCGGCATCTACAGCTGTTTGAAAAGCACGTACGTCTGCAAAATCACCAGTTACCTCTGCTTTATTCACATATTTTTGGTACTGAGGCACTGCCACTGCCGATAAAATACCGATAATGGCAATTACCACCAATAGCTCAATTAGGGTAAAACCTTGCTGGTTGGTTTTCATTGTTACTTCACTCCTAGGCTAGAAAATCTTAATTTGCCTACTACTAGCTTTAATTGCTAGCGTTACAAATATCAAGGAAACCATGAAACAAAATGTTACCTTATGCAACTGAATTCTAACAAATTCTGTATTCAGCTTAGCAACCTTGCTTTTCAACGCATTAAAGTTACCCTTAAAAATAAAGCTTACAGCCATAACAGGGTTACTGCTTATTTTAGGCACTCACGAAAGGATTTGCTTCCATGATTGATCTTGTTAACGCTAATCTTTTAAATTCACTGGCAAGGCGGCTGGTTCGCGAAGGCTTGTTAGATGAATACCAAGCCTTGACTGCCCAAAAAGATGCCCAACAACAAAAGCTACCCTTTATTCATTACCTAAGCTCGACAGGGCGAATTAATAGTGATTTGCTCGCTTACCTAGTAGCAGAAGAGTTTGGCCTGCCTTATTTAGACCTAGACACCTTCGACACCCGCTACCTGCCAAAAAAAGCGGTGGATGAACAGCTGCTACGCAAACACCAAGCCCTACCCCTTTATAAAAGAGGCAATGTGCTTAGCCTAGCACTTTCTACCCCAACCAACCTTGCCGCTATTGATGAAATTCAGTTTCAAACAGGGCTTACTATTCACCCCATTATTGTTGCTGAAGAAAAGCTGCACCAGATGCTAGAAACTTCCTTAGAAACTGATATAGCTGCCTTGGGTGATTTAGAAAGCATTGAACTAGAAGCCTTGCAGCTAGA
>JAAYGA010000025.1 GCA_012727935.1 Pseudomonadaceae bacterium
CGAGAAATTTTACCCACTTTAACTTTGTTAGGTGTTGCAGAAGCAGACTTTAAACCCAAAGCTTTTTTCAACAAAACAGAAGCTGGTGGTGTTTTGGTAATAAAGGTAAAGCTACGGTCGCTGTAAACAGTAATAACAACAGGTGTAGGCAAGCCTACTTCCATGTCTTGAGTTGCAGCGTTAAATGCTTTACAAAACTCCATAATGTTCACACCGTGCTGACCTAGCGCAGGACCAACGGGTGGACTTGGGTTCGCTTTACCGGCTGCAACTTGCAGCTTGATGTACGATTGTACTTTCTTAGCCATGATTACTCCTATGGGTATAACGCCTTACGGCTCCCCGTTTTTAAAAAATCGGTAAATTAAGCACAGCCTTACAGCTACTCTTTTTCTACCTGACCAAATTCTAATTCAACCGGCGTTGGACGGCCAAAAATACTCACAGAAACCTGTAAACGGCTCTTGTCGTAATTTACTTCTTCTACTGTTCCGCTGAAATCAGCAAAAGGGCCGTCAAGGACGCGCACCATTTCACCAGGCTGGAACATAGTGCGTGGGCGCGGCTTGTCGCTGCCATCTTGCACACGCTGTAAAATTGCATCGGCTTCACGCGCAGTAATGGGGGCAGGTTTTTCTGCCGTACCACCAATAAAGCCTAAAACTTTGGGTGTTTCTTTAACTAGGTGCCAGCTATCATCATTCATTGCCATTTCAACTAGCACATAGCCGGGGTAGAATTTACGTTCACTTTTACGCTTTTTACCGTCGCGCATTTCCACCACTTCTTCGGTGGGAACTAAAATCTGACCAAAAAAATCCTCCATTTTCTTAATAGCAACACGCTCCAGCAGTGAGCGCATAACTTGCTTCTCAAAACCGGAGTAGGCGTGTACAACATACCAACGCTTAGACATTTTCTACCCCTAATAAATCAGACTTTTGATGCCCCAGCTGAGCATTGAATCAACAAGCCATAATATAAATGAAACCAGTGCAACGGCTGCTAAAACAATCAAGGTTGTTTGAGTTGTTTCAGGACGCGTAGGCCAAACAACTTTACGTATTTCTACTCGTGCTTCACGCGCCAAATTAACCAAGCGCATGCCTTTTGAAGTACGCAAAAAAACTGCGCCTGCCATAATGCAAAGCACAACAACGCCGACCACTCTATATATCATAGGTGTATCAGCGTAATACATGTTACCCGCTACAGCTATAGCCACTAGCAGTAGTACTGCAAACCACTTAAGAGCATCCAGACTAGCTGGCTGAGCTTCGGCTTTTGCTTTCATTAGAGAGGATAACTCCTTGCATCAGCGCGTATAGGAAAATAGATAAATAACCAACTTGGGGAAAGTTGGCAGGCCAGGAGGGAATCGAACCCCCAACCTACGGTTTTGGAGACCGTCGCTCTGCCAATTGAGCTACTGGCCTGTATCTGGCAATTAAGAGCTACTGCTCTTTTTACTCCACAAACATTGAATCTGTGGAGCTCATGGTCGGAATTGAACCGACGACCTCACCCTTACCAAGGGTGTGCTCTACCCCTGAGCTACATGAGCATATCTTGGAGCGGGCAGCGGGAATCGAACCCGCCTCTTCAGCTTGGAAGGCTGAGGTAATAGCCACTATACCATGCCCGCATGCCCGACAGAATTTGGTGGAGGGGGAAGGATTCGAACCTTCGAAGCTCGCGCGGCAGATTTACAGTCTGCTCCCTTTGACCACTAGGGTACCCCTCCAACTAGGCGACAAATTATAGATTATTTGTCTGCGTTGTCAAATATTAATTTTATCTCTCTCGACAACGGCGGCAACTTTACCAGCTCCATTTTAATTGGGCAAGCACTTTTTAAACTTTGATTATAAATGCTTCACCGGCACACCCAATAAATTGCCTTGTTTCTCTTGTTCGGTTACAGGAAACATTAACTCTAACCCTGCATAAACTAAGTCTGGCCAGCACAGGCTATCCATTTCCAACCCACCCGCCACTAGTGTTGCATCACCGCCGGTAAGAATAATAGGCAACAAGCTTTCTGTTTGGTTATAGGCTTGACGATAAGCCAAAGTAATCTGCCCCAAAGCAGCTAAGTAAATGCCATGACTCACCGCCTCTTGGGTTGAAGTACCAAAATTCATTAAACCCCGATGCGTATCGTCTGGGTCAATCGCCACATTTCTTGTGCCTAGCTTTAAGCTTTCTTTCATTAGGCGAATGCCTGGGGCAATGTAGCCACCCAAATGCCCACCATCAGCTTTTACCACGTCAATAGTAATGGCGCTGCCACAATCCACTACAAAACACGCTCCAAAGCTATGATAAGCCGCCAACAGGCCTAACCAACGATCAATTCCTAGCCTTTCAGGCTCTTTGTAAGCATTGCGTACACCAGCAAACTTCACCGTAGAACGCGCTACGTGTAACGGTACGCGAAAGCGACGGGCAATGCGTTCTACTTCACCTAACACCTCTTTACCGCCCACATTAGAAACACGCATCACTTTAATGTCACGAAAATCTGGAATGGATTCAGAATTTTCCCAGCGGTCACGCGTCCAAATAGAACCCCTATCAACTAAACGGTTATCTACTGAGCTTTTCATGCGCCACTTGGTTAGCGTGTTACCTATATCTAGGTCTAAAATCATTCCCTTGCCCTCACGCTCACTTCACCTGCATTAATTAGCCCACTAGAAGCATCCTCGTAAGTCACCTGCAATTCACCACTAGCCGTTACGCCACCAAGCATGACTGGCACCTGCTGTGAAGGTGTAATTATATAAGCGGCTTGCCCTGCCCAAACATGCGCCACATTCCACCTTGCTTGCCACGGCTTGAAACCCTCTGCAGCAAAATTGCTTAACAGCTGCTCTAACGCCAAGGCTAAGGCAGCGGCTAAACGGGTTCGACAAATGGCAGTTTCTTCTATCACATCACTTAAAAAAGCCAATGGCTGATCAATGGCTTCAGGTGGTTGGGTACGAAAAACATTCAACCCCAAACCCACCACCACATTGCAAGGCCCAGCTAAATCACCAGAAAGCTCAATTAAAATACCACCTAACTTTGCGCCATTTACATGCTCAGCAGTACTTAAATACAAGTCATTAGGCCACTTTAGCTGCACACCTAAAATGCCTTGTGTTTCTAACACCTCTTTAACAACCACCCCAACAGCAAGGCTTAAGCCCTGCAACACGTTAGCACCGCCTTCCATTTGAAAGCTGATAGACAAGCTAAGCGAGGCAGCATAGGGGCTAAACCAATGGCGACCACGGCGACCACGGCCAGCTGTCTGCATTTCTGCCAGCATCAAAGTATTTGTTGGCTTAGCTTTAAAGTTTTTAGTTGACTGACTGTTATTCACTAATCGCCTTGCCAGTTCAGCATTGGTAGAGTCAATAACAGGTAAAAAGCTTAACTCCAGTGAAGAATTAGCTGCTAATAACTCAGCTTGCAAAGCCTCCACCTGCAATAACTGCAAAGGCTTTACTAAGCAATAACCGGCATTTTTTTTAGTTAATATTTCTAACCCCAAGCTGGGTAGCTGCTTAACCTGCTTCCAAACAGCAGTACGACTAATGCCTAGTTGCTCACCTAACAAGGTGCCGGTTTGAAACTGACCATCACTTAACAACTTAATCAGCGGATATAAATTCATTGGGCGCGCTTAGCATTTTGGTAAATAAGGTGCAAAGCTTCAGGAATGCCTGAAACACCACCAATATTTAAGTTAATGGAAAGATCAAATTGGTCTTCGTAGGTAAAAAACAGCAGATGATCGACTGGGTGGCGTTTAACAAACTCTAATGCCCTAACTACTTCATCAATCACCCGTTGATGAGATAAATGCAGCTGTTGGTCAACCAGCATATTGCCGCCTGCATCAAAAGCCATTACCCCATTAGTGCTTGATTCACTAACCAACAACACTTCACGATTAGGACGCTCAGACTGCTTAATTTCTTGCTGTAACAAGGCAAATACCGATTCTGTTCGGCAGGTATACCACTGGTCTAATAAGGCTTTATCTTTAGCTGCTTGTTTAGCTTGCAAGGCAGGGTTATCGGTCATCTTGTCTTCGGCATCCCAAAAAGACAAATCTTTGCGTAGCTTATTAATCGAAGTTTTTTCAAACCCTTTACAAGAAGGGTGTAGTTTTTGCTTAGCAAACCACTGCAAAGACTCGTTATGCACGCCATCCTGCAACAAAGTAGAAAGGTAAAAATCAAACCCAACAATGTCTAACGAAGTAGGCAAACCGCCACCCACATACATATTATTCGCTTTATCATAAGTCGTTAAACGAAACCTTTTAATATCATCCAACCACTGCAACTCTTGTGCAGCAGCTTCACCTTTAGCTTCTTTTTCTTTTATAGCTAAAAAATACCTATCTATACTGTAAGCATAAGCACTAGAAGCAGCATCAATGTGTTGAGCAAAACCAGCATTAAACATGGCACTGGCAAACACAGCTCCAATCTTCACCTTGTCTAAGCCAACACTATCTAACAAATAACGCACATCTAACGCCATCTGGTCTAAATCTTGAAAGCTCACCCCATTTAAATAAGGCTCATCACTTAAGAATACTGCTTCAAGAGTGTCGGAATAATCGGCCATTACCTCAAGAAAAGGCGCTAAATAGGCCGCATATTTTTCCCTAGAAACTGTGCGGCGTAGCTTAACCGCAGCAGAGGGCGCTAATTGCTTTTTATAAACTTTGCCTTCAACCCTATAGTCTGTGGCTATATCTTCAACTAGCATAGGCGGTAAACCCAAGGCTAAAAAAAGCTTCATGCCTTGACTGCTAGCTAGCTGCAAGTTTTTCTTTAAGCCTTCAAGGTTATGTAAATTATACAGCTGAATATCGACCTTTGAAGCAAAGTCTTCCTTCCCTCCTCCTGGCGCAAAAAAACCCACTTGGGGCGGGTTATGGGCAGTAGAAGATTGAATATTAGCCGATTCAACAGAAGGGTGTTTATGTGCCAAGGTGTTAGTCGTTGAATCGGAACAGCCCACCAGCGTAAATACTTGCACCAGTAGCAGTGCAGCAAAAAAAGTAGAAAACTTCACAAGTCCATCCTTTATCTAAAATCAGTATCACCACCAACAAACCAACAACTACCTTGAACTTCAACGCCTAAATCAGCATCCAACTTCTCGCCTGGCAAAGCAAGGTAACCAGCATTAATCCAAGATTCAGGCTCAGGAAAAGCAAATGCTTCTACCACCTGCCGTGTACCCCAAATTAAAATCTGTTTTAAACCTAAATCAAGGGCTGCACGTTCAACCACCTGTTGCAGCAAACTTAAATCTTGCCAATCGGTTAGTGCAAAATCAATAATTTCTAACGCTTCAGCATTAGGCAGCACCACCACCGCTGCACACAAGCGTCCCCAACGCCAAACCTTAATAACTTGGTAAGATTTCTCTACGTGCCTAGCAAAACGCCATTGCCAATATTCAGCCCCCTTCTGCAAAGAAAAGAGTTCCTCAGTTGGCGGGCTGTGTACTGTTAAAGCATCTAACCAAGCAAAGCAAGTAATAGCTGCTGCTGCTTGTCGCCGACTAAACACACCCAAGGGTAAGCGATTGGGCTGCACTAATGGCTTAATTGCAATAAACACCTCATCGGCGCGGCGATATAACCCCAAACGAATACCCAAATGCAATGCTCGCATGGTGGGAAAGCCAAAACACAGCTGATAACGCTTATTCAACCCTAAATGCTCTTCTAACAACAAACGGCTAATGGTTGCAAAAACACCCTTACGCAAAGTGCCAAAACGGTGCTTAGCAGCAACCATTACATCGGCCTGTTGCGAAACAGCCACTGCCTTGCCCTGCCATAAGCCCACCCTTTCTAAAGCACCGTAAAAACCCACCACACGGCCTTCGTCTTCAAACACTGTGCCAATTAACTCTTGTGAAGCGTATTTCCACTGCCACCAATCTAACTTCACTTGGCTAGCAAACACGTCATCATGCAAATCACACACCTGCTGTGCATCTGCCAAAGTGGCATAGCGAGCACTAACCGCACCCTGACCAAGCGACCAATCTAAAGCAAAAAAGGCTTCAGCATATTCACCTTCAGCAGCCAAACGCCCAGCAAACAAACTGCGATAGGCGGCTAAGCCTTCTGCGGCACGACTATAATTGCCACAGGCCAAAGCCGTAGTATGGCACTGCAAAGCTGCCATTTTAGTCGGCCAAACGCTATTCACTTTCAAAAAACGGTTGGCTGGAACCGGCGACCACACTTCATAAAACAACACGCCCTGTGCAAACTTCAGCTGTTGATGTGCGCGTAACGCCATCTGCCCTACAGCCGCATGGTCTGGGTGTAAATCATATAACCAAGGGGCTATTAATAAACTGGGTTCAAAATTAACCAAAGACTGGGTTAACAAACTGTCTAGCGTCATTTGGCAGTTAGCTAAACGGCCATCAGGCAGCGCCCAAGTTTCATGACTAATGGATGCGCCCAACACTTTTAGTGAAGCTAAAAACTCTTTAAAACGTATTGCCGCCGCCCCTTCAGGCAAACCACCCGCACCCGAACCATCACTCACCAGCACCACTCGAACCACCACACCCAATTCTGCTAAAAGCGCCAGCAAACCACCACAACCAATGGCTTCATCGTCTGGGTGTGGCACCAACACCAAAGCTCGCTTCACTTCAGCAGGGTTAAGCGGTGTGGGCATGGCCAGTTGGGTGAGATTAATCATCAAGGAGCTGCTGTTCAAAGAATTCAAGAATTTCTGTCCAGGTAGGTAATTTTTCATATTCAAGCGCGGCCTGCTGCTTCCAAAATAACGCTTGAGTTGGGCTGCTTAACACGCTGCTAACCGCCGTTGCCAAAGCTTGGGCATTAGCCGGAACCAGCCACGCACCACAACTTAGCACTTCACCACTACCACCAGCACTAGGAACAATGCAGGGCAAGCCAAAGGCTAAAGCTTCACGGTTTGCCTGCCCAAAAGATTCAATGGCACAGCCGCTTACATACACCTGCGCCAGCGCATAAGCTTGGTTCATATCAGCTACAAAAGCAGTACGAAGAGGGTGCTTTAAGGGTTTGGCAGCAGCGTAATCTAATAAAGGCTGAGCATCGCCACCGCCAGCAATTAATAATTGCACACCTAAAGGAAACTGCTGATCTAGCAGATGCACCATATCAACCAGTAGAGGGTAATTTTTAGCAGGTGAAATTCTACCCACGGCTAACACCACCGGCACTTGGGGCCGTGTTGCAAAACCAAATAACGAATAGTCTAGCTCGGCTTCAAAAATGGGTTGATCAAAAGCTGCTTCAGGGCGGCCATAAGAAAGAACGACACAAGACTTAGGTGGCTGCACCCAAGCCAAGTCACGCGACAAAGCATCTAAAGCCGTTTTTGAAGGCACAAATACCTTATCAGCCTTAGCCAAAGCACGGCGTTCAAGCGCCAATAAAAAACGAAACATGCGTGGTGAAAAAGTTAAACCATCACGGCTTACTGCCCAAGTAAAACTGCCCAAACCATGCTCAGAAATAAATACTTTCGCGGTTTTTTTAAAGCACCCACGGCTCCACAAACCCCATTTATAACCAAGAGCCATCCAAGGGTCATGCAACCAAACATGGGTAGCAGCAATTCTGCTAGCGTGTCGCCCACCGGCAATTCCCTGAATTAAACGCTCTGCCAGTGCGGGTGCAGTAAAACCAAAAAAAGGCCGCAAACCGCTTATAAAACAAGGCAACCAACGTTGGTGAGTTGGCTTACTTGCGGTTTTAGAAAAATACACCACCTGATGCCCACGCGCCTGCAAACCCTGCATAAAAGGCAGCAAAGTTTTACCCAAGCCATAGCTTTTATCGGCTTCATTTTCACGGGTAATGACTAACAATTTAATTGTATTCACCAGCGTTTAATCACCCACACCAGTTTTCCAAACCCGCTCAGCATGAAACAACCCTTGCTCTAACTGGTTATCTGGTGAGGCCACACTGAACCGCGCAGCAGGAATAATTTGGTCATAAAACATAATACCTTGTTCACACAACAAATAAGCTTCCAGCCAAAACTCACCTTTTAACAGTGCTAGCTTAGGCAGTTCTAACACCACCTCGCCTGCGCCTGCGCTATTGGCTTGCAGCAGTTGTTTATCTATGTGTGAACCAGCACTTGCTACCATGCGCCCATCGGCACCGTGCAAAGTAATAGCAAAAGAAGGGGGCGGCAAATGCACTGAACCCTTCCAAGCACACACAATTTTTAGGGTGCTTTTACCCGTATAGGCAGTTTGTGATTGCGTCATAGAAACTGGCTGATCATCAATAAACACTTCTAGCTGGGTAATTCTAGGATTACCCGTTTCTTCAACTGTTGAACCTTCTACTGAACTTACAGCGCAACGCTGCTGGCCAGCGGTTAACTCTGGCTTACTGGCGGTGCTGTCTTCGGTGCTGGCATACAAATAATTTTCATAGCGGCGAATGACTTCAGCCGGCATACCCTCAGAAACCACCTTGCCTTCATGTAACCACAAAGCACGACTGCAAATGGCTTCAATTTGGTAAAGGTTATGCGAACAAAACAGAATAGTGCAGCCTTGTTCTTTCATACTCATAATGCGTTCAAATGACTTACGTGCAAACGCACCATCACCCACACTTAAGGCTTCATCAATAACTAAAATGTCTGGGTCTACACACACAGCCACCGAAAAAGCCAAGCGTACAAACATGCCACTAGAATAGGTTTTAACGGGTTGATCAACTGCCGAACCTATACCAGAAAACTCAATAATTTCTTCTAAACGTTCTTCTAATGAAGCTTGGGTTAGACCCAAAATAGCGCCATTTAAAAAGATATTTTCACGGCCAGTAAATTCAGGATTAAAACCCGAACCCAATTCCAACAAAGCAGCAATGCGGCCATAGGCAGTTACTGAACCCGATGAAGGCGGTAAAGTGCCGCAAACCAGCTGCAATAAAGTAGATTTACCAGCACCATTTCTACCAAGCAGGCCAATAACCTCACCTTTTCTTACCGTTAAATTCATTGGCTGCAAAGCTTCAAAAATACGGCAATTAACCTTAAAAAAAGGCAAGGCTTGTAATAAGCGATCAGCAGGGCGTTTATAAATTTTATATACCCGCCCCACATCTTTTAACTCTAGCGCAATGGCATTAGATAACATCAGCAAAACCCTTGCGTAGTTTCTTAAAAGACGCCGCACCCAACAAGGCAATCAGTAATGCTGCTGCCACATAAGTGGCTAAGTAATAAAGGTTAGGCCAAGTGCCGCCCAGCAGAACAGCACGTACCGCTTCAATCATTAAGGTTAACGGGTTGAATACAATAAGCCCTTGCAACCATTCAGGTAGCATAGAAACAGGGTAAAACACGGGAGAAAGAAACAATAAAGGAGTAATTAGCATCGCAACCAAGTGTTGGCTGTCGGGCAAATAGACACCTAACCCAGACAAGAGCCACGAAAAACCCAACAGCACTAGCACAAACACCAGTAACAAGAGTGGCAATAACAACATGCTCCAAGTTAAGGGACCACCCAACACTGCAATACCAATAATTAGCACCACAAAACTAATGCCTGCCTGAAAACTAGACGACAAAAGCGTTACCCAAGATAACAAATGTAGAGGAAATACCACCTTGGTTACCATATTAGGGTTTTCAGCCACCAAGCGTGGTGAACGCGTTACCACGTCACTAAACCAAGTAAACAAAATCAAACCTGAGAACAAATTCAAACCAAACGCGGTGGCTGACTGTTCTACCCCTGGCCAACGAGCCTTAAACACACTTTGAAATACAAAAACATAGACTAACAACATAGCGATGGGCGTAATTACCGACCAACCCAAACCTAGCCAAGAGTTACGAAACTTGGCTTGAATTTCACGGCGGGCTAACTGTTGCAACAAATGCCGGTGCTGGGCAGGCCAAAAATAACTCAACATGAAAACTCTCTTGAAGTGAGGCGATTAATAAAAAATATTACAAGGTTAAATTGCCCTTACTAACCTCATCTAACACGCTAGGGTTAAGAACAACCAGCGAAGCTGTGCCATTACGCTGCACCACCTCATTACTAATTAACGCCTGAAATACCCGCGTTACTGTTTCTCTACTAATATTCAACATAATTGCCATTTCTTGGTGGGTAGGCGGGTTCATTAATTCTACCTCAGCCTTGGCTGCCCTAAGGCTGCTGGTCGATTCTATCAAAACCGACAACTGGGCACACACCCGCTGCTGCACATTAGGAATAGCTAACAAAGAACGCTGCAAGGTTAGGTAACGAATGCGCTGAGCCATACGTTGGGCAATGGCTAAAATAAATGTATTAGCACTGCTCATCACATAGCGCACAGCCGCATAAGGCAAGGCCACCACTTGTGTTTTAGTAATGGCAATTACGTAATCGCTGCGTTCGGCCTCATCAAACAAACCTGTTTCACCACAAAAATCATTCTGCTCTACAAAATAAAGCCCCACTTCGCGGCCATCAATGGTGAAATCCACTCCTTGTAAGCGCCCCTCAAACACAAAACAAATTAGCTCATCTTTTAAGCCAGCACTTAACACCACCTCGCGCCTAGCGTACTGCTTCAAGGTGGCCTGTTCGGCAATAAACAACAACGCATCTTCAGGAAGTGAAGCCAACAAATCAAAGTTTCTTAACAGCTCAACCGACACTGCCATCCGTAACCCTTTCTAATTTAAAACGCTGTAGCTTGTCATACAACTTTGCCTCACTTGCGGCAATCATCGTGTCGTATTGGCTATTTTGACAACCCCACAGCGTTGAATCCTGTTCTGGGTTATGGCCTGCCACAAAAGGCAAGGGAACCAATACCCGCAAATCCTTCTTCTCTAAATACCTATCCATCGTATTTAGGTGTACATCTTGGTTAGCAGCATCCCAACTGGCCATATAACCCAGCGGCTTTTTACCATAAAAATTACACACGGCACTAATCATTCGATCAATAACCACATAACTTGTGCCTTCAATTTCAAAAAAGTCTAGCACTTGGGTAGCGTCTGAAACATCAGCTAGCAAGCCGCTTAATAAATCGCATGGGCTGGAAGAGGCTTCTAATTCAAAAAAAACAGTTTTAGCGGCTTGCCAACGCTCTAAGGCTGGCTCATCCAAAACCACATCATCTTCCCAAACCTCTAAATAATCATTGCCTTGCTTTAAGGCTTGTTGGGCAAGGTAGCTGTAACTTAGCGCACAGCCTATCCAACCTGGACTAAATCGCAAGCCATGAAAAACCTCAATGCTCGGGTGGCGCTCTCTAAACAAGGTATGGCGCTGGTAAGATTCTGGCATAGAAAGGCATAACGGCTGTTGCAAGGCTTGCTTATCAAAAACAGCAGCAAAGTCTTGTACCGCCAAGGGGCTAAGCAAGCCCAACCCCACCAACATTCGGCCAAGGTGGAAGCTAGCACCGGCAAGGTCATCTGGCAATTCAACTAAACGACGAGGTTGGTCTAGTTGTGTCTGAATTGCTTGCAACATGGCTGCAAGATCACCAATGGGCGTAAAAGTTACCCAAGGGTTTAATACTGGGTGATCTAACTGGTCGGCACTGGCCTCAGAAACAATGTTTAACCCCAAAGATAAGGCTTCATAAATGCGTGTGGTTTCTAACAAAGCCCCTTCATAATAATGAATATTCACCAACACCTTAGCCTGCTTTAGCTGGCGGTACAGCTCTGCACCAAACACTTCACTAACAATTAAAGTGTTAAAACGCTGGCTAATGGCTTCTAAAAACTGCTTACGCCTTGGATTATGCACATCACCGTAAAACACCACATCGTAAACCGGTTCACTGGCCAAGGTTTCAAGCAAGGTTTCCTTGCCGCTTGAGTCCTTAACAGCCAAATTATTCACAGGCAGATTGCTTATTGGCACATAATATAGCTTAGAAAAAGGTATGCCCTGCTGCTCTTGTAAATAAGCCAAGTTCATTTTGGAATAGTCTAATACGGCTTCAGCCTTGTTTAAAATGGCTGCATATTTAGCATTAAACCAGCGTGAGCTAACGCTTTGTTCCATTTGAAACACTAGATAACGTGCGGGCAGACGCCTAAATAATTGAGCGCAAATAATAATGTGCAACGAGTTATCGTATTGCAATGGCTCTTGATCACTAACACTGTTTACCGTTAAACCAAAATTTTCTAAATGCTTTTTCAGCATTTGTGCCACAAACAAAGTGTGTGAAGTACACAGCAAAGTAATGCCTGCTGCATTGCTCTTCAGTGCTAAATCATCAGTCAAAGGTTCTGCACTAACCTCTGGCCTAGTCTCTGTTTGTAGATTGGTTGGCACATTCCTAGTGGCTAGACTGGTGGTTTGCGTAGGATTAACCTGCACCTTAGTAACGGTAGTAGTGTTAACTAAGCGCATTTTCTTAGCCACCCCTTCTATATTACGCACTAGCCGAATTTTAATGCCTTGCAAGTCACCCACTTGCATTAAATGCCACAAGGTAGCTGTTTTTTGGCTTAGCTTACCAATGATTGGCCAGCTAGTTAGGCCGTTTTTTTGCTGCATAAACACACGTAAAGCATACATATTTTCATTCAAGACCTTTTGCTGATGTTGCTGTTGCACTTGAATGGCCTGCAAGGTTTGAGTTAATTGCCCAAGCTGGTTGTTTACAGCCTTAGCTTCACTTTTCAGTGCCAGTTCAAAACCTAGCTGCTGTTGCTCCTGTTGCGTGGCTAGTGCTTTAAAGCCGGTAGTTAATTGGTTTAACTGACTATGGATAGCAGTTTCTTGTTCTTCACGGCGATTATTTTCAACCAAGCTTAGTTGCAGTCGCGTTACTACCGCTTCATGGTGTTTGTTGGCCTGTGTCACACTAAAAAAGTTACGGCACATAAACAGCATCACGCTAATTTGTTCTGGTGTATAAAAGGGTGCGGTGTGTTTAAAAAATAGGGCTAGTTCAGCACTAAAATCCTTTTCTACCAAACCAAACCCTACACCACTAAGTTGGGCGCTGTACCAAGCCGTAATGCCTGGCACCCTTTGCATAGGCCCTTGGGTAGTTAACTGCACCCAAAAGTTCCAGTCTTCATAAACATTCAAGTTAGGGTTGAACTGGCAAGCTTGGCTTAATGCGTTGTTATTAAATAATACAGCATGAATGGGCAGGTAGTTTTCATAAGCCAAACGCAAAGGATCGAACTCATAATCAAATACTTTTTGTAGTTTTTCATCGGTGGGAGAAAGCACACAAGCGGTATCTGAATAAACAGCTATCAGCTTAGGATTAGCTTTTAATACTGGCAATAGCTTTGCTACATGGTTGGGCGCTAACCAATCGTCATCATCTAAAAACATAAGCGCCGTGCCTTGTGCTTGTTTTAATGCCACATTAGCTGCTTTAGAACGCCCTTGGTTTTTTGGTAAACTCAGCAAAGTAAACTGCACCTGCTGCTGCTCAGCTAAGGTTTTTAAAGCTGAATCGACTGGTTCACCACCGTCATTTACTAACACTATTTCTAATGGGCGGTGGGTTTGTTGCAAAACTGAATCTACCGCTTTAGCCAAGGTAATGGGGCGGTTAAACGTTCTAATTAGTACTGAAACGAGTTCTTTTTTTTGTTCTAACTGCAAGGCTTGTGATTCTGTGCTCATTTATTCCACCAATTTTTATTCATGCTGAATGCTTTATTTAATTTTTTAGGCAAACGATGGCTGTGTTTACCTAGTTTATAACCCAGCCATTTCAGCAAGGTTCTAAGCACTGATTCAGGAATTTTAAATGCTTTACCCTGACGTATTAACCAGCGACATTCTGAAATAACGTATTGCCTGCCAGCCTTTTCTGGACGCGCTAGGTTAGTAAAAATCCAAGCTTCCTGCCGATGCATACAACCAATATCAAAATAGCGTTTTAATTCTTCTAGTGGCGTGTAGTCATGCGAATGAATGGCTGTTGCTTCAGCCACATAAGCCAAGGAATAGCCTGCGGCTAAAAACTTTGCACCCACAATAAAATCTTCACCAATAATGGTGTTGTCTGGAAATTGCCCCACAGCGTTGAGTGCCTCTTTGTTATAAGCACAAAAAGCATTCGATAAAAAAGCGGCCTTAATACCACGTTCTTTTAAAGTGGTGGGGCTAGAAATATAGCTTTGTGGTGGGTAATTAAATGCCCGTAAATGCGCTCCGAAAGGTTGCGCTTTAGCATTGGGCAGTTGGCGACCATAGGCAGCAGCTAACTGTGGCTGACTTTGTAACCGACTAACTAATAACTGCACCGATTCAGGTGTGGGCAGTGCATCTTGGCTTAAATACACTAAAACTTCTGCTTTGGCTTGGGCAAGAGCTAAATTGCGTGTGCCGCCATGATCAAACTCACTGCGCTGAATACTTAAAAATTCTAGCTGTGGGTAAGCTTGGCACAAAACCTTAGTTGCATCGGTTGAAGCAGAGTCTAGGATTAAACACTGGTAACCACCGCTGTTCACTAATTGAGCTAAACAGGGCAGCAAAGCAGGCAACCAAGCTTGAGCATTTAACACCGGCACAATAAGAGTCGCTTGTAACACCTGCGCTTCTTTATTGGGTGGGTTATTAGGGCTGGTTGTTAATGAAGCCATGTATAAGAGTTCTCAACATTATCTTTAGGTCAAATAGCAGGGTTTTGTGGTGAATGTAATAAATATCAGCATTCACGCGCTCTTGCATGGCTGCATCAGACTTAACATAACCCCTTAAACCATTCACTTGCGCCCAGCCTGTCATGCCAGGAGGCACAGTGTACCTTAGGTGGTAGTTGGCAAACACTGTTTCATAGTGGTGGTTTTGTTCTGGCACGTAAGGCCGCGGCCCTACTAAGGCCATCTCACCTTTTAATACGTTTATAAGTTGCGGTAATTCATCTAGGCTAGTTTTTCTTAAAAAATGCCCCAGTCGAGTAATGCGCGAATCACCCGGCATTGCTGCTTTAAAAGTTTCGGCAGGGCAGGCTTTCATAGTCCTGAATTTATAAATAGCAAAAGGCTGTTTGCAATAGCCTAACCGCTGCTGCTTATAAAAAACAGGGCCTTTAGATGTAAGGCGAATAAGCAAAGCAAGGGTAAGAAGTAGTGGCAGCAGCAATACTAGAATGAATGCTGCCAGCAGTTTATTGGTTAAAGTGCCCATGCTTTTTTTAGCTTCTTTTGTTCTGAAAAAAAACCCCTATTCCAAAGAACAGAGGCTATTTAAACGGTTAATTAGGTTAGTAGGCGCTACCTTAACAGCAGTCATAAACAAGCCTTGTGACGAAGGTCACACCCACCCACTGCTTTACGCATGAAAAAACCCTACTGGCACAAGTGCTAGCAGGGTTAATTTACTAAGTGATAAGTAATGAATCGTTACTTAGCTTTTTTTTCAGTTGCTTTTTTTTTGGCCTTAGCTTTCTTCACTTTTTTTTCAATTAATTTAGAAAAGCTACGCTTAGACTCGTCTTTTTGATCAACTATTTTGTCGTTTTTTTTAGCTACTAGGTCATTCGTCTTAGCAGCTTTATCTTTCTTTTTAGCAGCTTTATCTTTCTTTTTAGCAGCTTTGTCTTTCTTCTTGGCAGCCTTATCTTTTTTCTTAGCTACTTTATCTTTCTTTTTAGCAGCTTTAGCTTTTTTCTTTTTAGAGTCTTTTTTAGCCTTAACATCTGATTGAAATACGACTTTGACTTCAACACCTGCTAATTCAAACGAAGAACTCTCACCATCAGCTGATTTAAGGGCTTCTTTTTTAGCCGCTTTCACCAAGTCTTTAATGCTTGTTTTTTCCTTCATAGAATAGCTCCTTAAGATTTATATTTGAAAAGCACGGGATTATTTATACTAACATTTTTACCTAGGAGCAACTAAACCCGCTTAATTTCTTTAACTAAACACCTTAGCCTGATTAAAATAAGCATTTTTTATATTCTTTAAATAAAAAAATACCCGCACTAGGACGGGTATTTTTTCAATTAGCAAGCAGCCTTACAAGGCAATTAGCTGTGGCGCATCTAGTCAGCTGAAATAACCGTAACGACACGGCGATTAGCTTTACGCTGTTCGGCAGTGTCGTTACCAACCAAGGGTTTTTCTTCGCCGTAACCTATAGCTGTCACTCGGTTAGCTTTAACGCCTAGCTCTTGAGTTAATACCTTAGCAATGGCTTGAGCACGCTTTTCAGATAAAGATTTATTGTAAGAAGCCGCGCCTGCATTATCGGTATGGCCTTCAATAACAATTAAAGCTTCTGGGTATTCTTTTAGAAAAGCAGCCACTTCTTCAATTTGTGGGTAATATTTTGTATCAACTACAGCAGAGTTGGTTGCAAAGTGAACATCTAAACTAACCGTCTTGATTGCCTCTAAAACAAGGTAGCAACCTTTAGCGTCAACTTTTGCACCGGCAGCTGAATCTGGGCAAGCATCTAGGTAATTAGGAACGCCATCTTGGTCATCATCTAAAGCGCAACCTTGGGCATCTACCTGCACACCAGCTGGCGTGTTAGGGCAGCGATCGTTAGCATCAACTACACCATCATTATCGGTATCAACTGCAACAATAACTAAAGGCGCTGCTTCTACTGGTGCAGGCTTGGTCACAGGTGTCGCTTTAGTGCCAAACAAAAAGTGTAGGCCTAGGGTGGTAACAGTGTCTATTTCACTGTCTTCAACGTCATCAATTAAACGAAAATCACCACGCAATGAAACCAAGTCATTAAAGGCATATTTAACACCCACACCCGCATTAACAATGGCGTTGTTAGGGCCGGCACTGAAATCTATAATGCCTACACCGGCTGCTAAATAAGGTGTAAGTTTGCTGCCACTGGTTAAGTGATACAAGGCATCAACACGAAACTGGTCAACATCAATATCAGCACGTGTCGCTTTGTTTTCACTGTTAGCATTTAAATAAACGAACTCTACCGCCCAAGGGTTACTAAATTGATAACCTAGGCCAAGCGAATAGGCCACTTCATCTTTTACACCTCTGTCACTATCAAAATTGTAATAGCCAACACTAGGTGCAAGAGTAAAGCCGGTGGCAGGCTGTGCTTGTGCAAGAGTGATTGATGAAGCAACAACAAGGCTGGCGAAAAAAAGACGCTTATTTAATAACAAAGGCATTGCAAATTTCCTGATAAGTTTAAACAGTGCTGAGACAGCCCATATTATGGCTTAAGGGCAACAAGTATACAATTCAAAACATCTATGTAAAATACCAGGGTTAAAGCGTTAAAAAATGTAACTTAAAATCTAAACATATCCTCATCTTGCTCGCCAAATAACTGATCTAGGTCTAACTCTTCAGCGGTTTGAGCTTGCTGTTGTTCTTGCTGGTGTAATTTAGCCAGTTGCTCAAAGTTCTTTAAGCGCGGCTTAGAATGCAACTGGGCATAGGCTAATTCTAATGCTGCCTGCTGGTTTAACTCGGCAAGTGCTTCACCACCTAATTGTTTTAAGGCAGCAACGTCTATTTGATACACGCCTTTTACTGGAACACTCGCTTCTTGCTGCGCTTGTTCAATAGGCCAAGGCACAATTAAATTATGCTTTGCTAATAAATCTACTGCCTGTTGCGTGTTTTTCTTATTGGCTTGGCACTGCTGCAAGAAGTCGAGTATTTGCATTACAGATTCAGTAAGCTCGGTTTGTTCATTAAATAACGGCTCGCCTTCTGTTCCGTCTTGCACCACAAACTCACTGGCTTGATCTAGGCACAAGATATATTCATCAGCATTTTTTGGTGCCAACATAAATGGGTGGCTACGATAAGCTGAAGGCACATAAGGCACACGCCACCGACCTTCGGCATTTAAATAAAAATTTATCCCCGGCTGAATACTTTGCAGTGCAACCAGCTGAAAACCTTCTTCAGTAGCTACAAAAGCTAAAGGGTAAAAAGGTAATAGCTCACTAAGCTCTGCCAACAATACTGGCACTAGCGCATCACCTTGGGCAAAACGGTAGTGTGAATGCTTCACCCAGCGAGTATCTTTATGCTCTGATTTTTGAACAGCAACCCATTCTGACATAGTGGTCTTTCTGTGGTTTTTTATAGGAAGATTGAAACGGGGCTTATTCTACCGCACTTACCCTGCTTCACAAGCAACGCCCAGCATAAGCATGGCTAGCCACCAGCAACTTAAAACTTCAACACTCCCTGTGAAGGCATTTCTTTAAAACCTTGCCCAACCCGCACTTGGCTAGCTTTTACTTTACCAACACCTTTCATGCGGTGAGGTCTGGCTTGCTGCAAGCTTTTAGTAGTACCAATTGCCCAACCAAAACCATTCAGCCAACGCCCTTCTTCCATATCCTGTACCCACTGGTGAGTTAAGCCTAACTGGGTCATCAATTTTGGCGTGTGTGGCAAAATAACCCCACGCTTTTTAGGGTGTAAGCTTCGCCCTAGGTAATCAACTAATTCTAAGTAATCTATAAGTGAAAAAGGAATGGCGTTGGCTTGCTGGCCACCCGGGTCAAAAGGCATTAGCTGCCCCATTGCTAGATGATTATACGCGGGTGAAAGGCTAGGGTTGGCAAGTGGTACAGCTTGAGTATTGCCAGTAATGCGCCTTTGTACTGAAGTGAAGTTTGAACTAGGCAAATCATCAGCCATGCCTGCTCGCACAGGGTTTAAATCAACATAAGCCATGACTGCAATAATGGCTTGTTCGTCTAGCAGCACTTGGCTTTTAAACCGCCCTTCCCAAAAGCGACCTTTTACACGGTCTTCTTTGTTAGCCATGCGAGCAATGGGTTCATTTAGCAGGCGCATAAACCAAGAAATATCGTATAAACGTTGCCGGTATTCCTGTGCATACTCCATTACCTTGTCGTTAATAGGCGCAGTAAAAACGCTAGGTTCGGTTAAATATCGCTGCACCAACTCAGGGCCAGTAAATAGCTGTGTCCAACGGCGCAACACTTCATCATCTGTCCAACTCTGGGCCAATTTAGGGTTAGCCCGCAACACCAGATGGTAGTGGTTACTCATCATGGCATAAGCAGCTACGTCTATAGCAAACACCGAGGCAAGTTGCAGGGTAAGGGTTTCTAACCACACACGGCGGTGCTCATAGCAGCGCCCCGTTACCTTGTCTTGCCCACACAAAAAAGCACGGCGCACACAGCGATTAACCAAGTGATACCAAGGTGTATCAGACAAGCTAACTTGTTCACAACGGGGCTTAGTCATACTGATTTCCTTATCTGAATATTAAGCTTGAGTTTAGGCCGCATTCTTCTAAATAACCAACCAGCAACAGCCTAGGCTTAGGGCGACTTTTGTTACAAGCCTCTGTTAAACTGAGCCCATTCTTTTTTTGTTTATATTTAATAATCGCTTCTGGAGCCAAACATCCCATGACGCAGCAAAGCGCCCCAACGACTGAAACCAACCCAGCCACCACCACCGAAAAACCTTGGGGTGGCCGTTTTAGCGAACCTACCGATGCCTTTGTAGAAGGCTTTACCGCTTCAGTAACCTTTGATAAACGCCTTTATCACCACGATATTCAAGGCTCTATAGCCCATGCCACCATGCTAACCAAGGTGGGCGTACTAACCGAAGCAGAGCTAAAAGATATTTTGACTGGCCTAGAAGCCATTCGCCAAGAAATTGAAAGCGGCAGTTTCCAGTGGTCGGTTAAGCTTGAAGATGTTCACATGAACATTGAAGCCGCTTTAACTGAACGCATTGGTATTACCGGCAAAAAGCTGCACACAGGCCGTTCTCGTAATGACCAAGTCGCCACCGATGTTCGTTTATATTTACGCGATGAAATGGATGTGATTGCAACTGAGTTATCACGCTTACAAACGGGCTTAATTAACTTGGCTGCGGCTGAAGCCAACACCATTATGCCAGGCTTCACTCACCTGCAAACTGCCCAGCCGGTAACTTTTGGTCATCACCTGTTAGCTTGGAATGAAATGCTACAGCGTGATTACGAACGCTTAATCGACACACGCAAAAGGGTGAATATTCTTCCCTTAGGTGCGGCGGCTTTAGCAGGCACTACTTACCCCATTGACCGTAACCTAACGGCTGAATTACTAGGGTTTGATCGTGCTTCAGAAAACTCCTTAGATTCCGTTTCTGATCGTGATTTTGCCATTGAATTCTGTAGCTTTGCAGCTTTACTACTGATGCACATGTCGCGCATGAGCGAGGAATTAGTGCTTTGGACCAGCTCGCAATTTGACTTTATTAACCTGCCTGATCGCTTTTGTACTGGCAGTTCAATTATGCCGCAAAAGAAAAACCCCGATGTGCCTGAATTGGTACGTGGCAAAA
The DNA here is from genome assembly GCA_012727935.1 of Pseudomonadaceae bacterium. Taxonomy (GTDB): domain Bacteria; phylum Pseudomonadota; class Gammaproteobacteria; order Pseudomonadales; family Halomonadaceae; genus Marinospirillum. The sequence goes on from JAAYGA010000025.1 coordinate 20,355, forward strand.
GCGGCCGTGTTTATGGTCATTTAATGAGCTTGTTAACGCTGATGAAATCTCAGCCCTTGGCTTACAACAAAGATAACCAAGAAGACAAAGAGCCTTTGTTCGATACCATCGACACAGTAAAAGGCTGCTTACGAGCTTTTGCCGACATGATTCCAGCCATAGAACCACGCCGCGATGTGATGCATGAAGCAGCGCGCCGTGGTTTTGCAACCGCCACCGACTTGGCCGATTACCTAGTACGCAAAGGCGTTGCCTTCCGCGATGCACACGAAGTGGTTGGTAAGTCGGTAGCTTTTGGCGTGGCTGAAAACCGTGATTTAGCAGAAATGACTTTAGAAGAACTGCAAAAATTCTCCGACATTATTACTGCCGATGTGTTTGATGTGCTAACCCTTGAAGGCTCAGTGGCAGCAAGAGACCATTTAGGCGGCACAGCACCGGCGCAGGTTAGCGCAGCAGCAAAACGTGCGCTAACACTGGTTAAGCAGCGTGAAGAATAAGCAGCATGACAAGCACAATGTATAAATACCTAGCACTAGCCTTATTAGTGTTATTAGTTGCTGGCTGTGGCCAAAAAGGTGATCTTTACCTGCCCCAGCCAGAAGCCAAGCTAACGAATGATTTAAGGGCTTAATAATGATGGAATTTTTTACCTACCGTGAAAACCAGCTTTATGCTGAAGATCTGCCTGTTAAGCAGCTAGCAGAAGAGTTTGGTACGCCGCTTTATATTTATTCTCGCGCCAGCTTAGAACAACGTTACCAAGCCTATGCCCAAGCCTTAGCTGGACAAGCACACTTAATTTGCTATGCCGTTAAAGCTAACTCTAACTTAGGTGTGTTGAATGTTTTAGCACGTTTAGGCGCAGGGTTTGATATTGTTTCTTTAGGTGAATTAGAACGCGTTTTAGCTGCAGGTGGCGATCCTTCACGGGTGGTTTTTTCAGGCGTTGGCAAACAGGTTACTGAAATTCGTCGTGCGCTGGCTGCCGGCATCAAATGCTTTAACGTTGAATCGGTTCCAGAATTACTACGCATAAACTGTGTAGCAGAAGAAATGGGCTTAACAGCGCCTGTTTCTATTCGTGTAAACCCAGACGTTGACCCTAAAACTCACCCCTATATTTCAACAGGCTTAAAAGCCAACAAATTTGGCATTAGCTTTGAATTAGCTAGGGATGTGTATAAGCAAGCGGCTGATTTACAAAACTTAAAAGTTATTGGTGTAGATTGCCATATCGGTTCGCAAATCACTGAATTATCACCTTTCCTTGATGCGCTTGACCGCGTACTTGTATTGGTTGATCAGCTTGCAGAAGACGGTATTAGTATTAAACACCTAGATTTAGGCGGTGGCTTAGGGGTGCGTTATAAAGATGAAACCCCGCCTTCACCTGCTGAATATGTGCAAGCCCTTTTAGAGAAACTAGGCAACCGCCAGTTTGAATTAATTTTTGAACCCGGCCGTGCTATTGCTGCCAATGCCGGTATTTTGTTAACCCGTGTGGAATACCTAAAAGAAGGTGAAGAAAAGAACTTTGCCATCGTTGATGCGGCTATGAATGACCTACTTCGCCCTGCACTTTATGATGCTTGGCAGAATATTATTCCAGCATCGAAACAACAAGCTGGCCTAAGCAAAATTTGGGATGTAGTTGGCCCTGTTTGTGAAACCGGCGACTTTTTGGGTAAAGACCGCGAGCTTAGCCTAGCCACCGGCGACCTATTGGCCATTTGTTCAGCAGGTGCTTACGGTTTTGCTATGGCTTCTAACTATAATAGCCGCAACCGTCCAGCCGAAGTTATGGTTGATGGAGCAGAGCGCCACCTTGTTCGTCAGCGTGAAAGCTATGAACAGCAGATGGCAGGTGAGCATAGCCTGCCTAAATAATGAGTTAATTAGATGCTAGTTTATTTCACCAAAATGCACGGTTTGGGTAATGACTTTATGGTGGTTGATCAAATCAGCCAGAAGGTTCGCTTGCGCCCTGAACAAGTAAGGCGTTTAGCAGACCGCAACCTTGGGGTGGGCTTTGACCAGCTATTAATTGTGGAGCCACCCACAAACCCCGATGCAGACTTTCGCTATAGAATTTTTAATGCCGATGGTTCAGAAGTAGAAAACTCAGGCAATGGGGCGCGTTGTTTTGCTGTCTTTGTACAGGAAAAAAGGCTAACCAATAAAAAAATGCTTAGAGTAGAAACAGCCGGTGGACAACTGGTGCTTACTTTAAATAATAACGGTCAGGTTACTGTTGATATGGGTGTGCCGCGTTTAGCACCGGCAGAACTGCCCTTTCAAGCCGCAGAGCAAGCCATCAGTTATTCACTTGCTCTGGCTAGGCAACAGCTAGAAATAGGCGCTGTTTTTATAGGTAACCCCCATGCAGTTACAAGGGTTATAGACGTTATTAACACCCCTGTTAGTGAACTGGGTGCTGAAATAGAAAGTCACTCACGTTTTCCACGCCGCGTTAATGCTGGGTTTTTACAAGTTATTTCGCGCACCCAAGGGCGTTTAAGAGTCTATGAACGAGGCACTGGTGAAATTCTAGCTTCTGGCACAGGCGCATCAGCCGCTATGGTGTATGGGCG
>JAAYGA010000216.1 GCA_012727935.1 Pseudomonadaceae bacterium
ACAGGCCCTGTTAAAATTTCTAAGCTGCCTGTGCGGCAGATAACAGTTATAGACTACAGCTATCCTATTCATTTTTAAAGAGCTTTATACATTTTTGCACCAAAAACCCTTTTTTCTAACTAAAAAATAAGCCCTTTAAAATCAAGGGCTTACTTTACTGCTAAAAATTAGGGTTAAAACCAAGGAATCGTTGCTTCTGCACTTAATCCATAGCTATTCAATTTACCCTGTAAAGGCTGATCCATTAATGAACCATGCTCAACATAAACACGCATACGATTACTATTAGACAAACTCTTAACTTCTAAATAAGGAAGCTTATCTGTTGCTAGTGGGTTTTCAGGAATCTGCTTAATGGCTTCTATTTCTGTTAACCAGCCTTTGGCAATTGAGCGTTTACGCTTATTGTGTGCGCTTTTAACTTGCACACGCTTAACAACACGGTATTTGCAACCCGCTGGTGCTTCTTTAATGTCAGAAAAACTACAATAGTCTTTCATGCCTTGTAACCAGTTTTCTGCCATTAAAGTGTTTAATGGTTCAGCTCTACCATGCAGCCGAAGCTTACCACCCAAGCGCTTGTTTTTAACATCAGGAAAGCTAACAGCCACTTTACCTTGAGCAACTTTATTCATTGCACGGTGGAATTTAGCAAACAAAGCATTTAATAACGTCTGCTCATTAAATTCAGGATCTGGCAGAAGCTGAATATCTAAATAACATTCCATATTTGCTCCGTTTTATTAACCTGCTTCACCAAATACTCCACCACGAATTAGCACACCAATAACGTAATGCTGATTTTCTAATGAAGGCTCTTTGTCTTTAAGTACCCAACTGTCTAATAAATTATAAAAATCAATTTTAGCGGTCGGTTGACGGTAAGCCGTACCGCGGTTAGTAACAGAACCATAAGGTTCAATAGCAATGGGACCTACAGTGTCAGCCTCTGGGTACCAAGTATCAATCGTACGCAAGGCATTACCAATTTTTTGTGAGTGCATGGCAGCAACTTGATTAATCTGATAAAGAAACTTACTTTTTTTACCATTTTTACTGCTAGTGCTATCTAATACTAGCTCTTGCGAAGGGAATACCTCTTGCCCTTCACCCATACGAACAAAGGCTTCAACTTGTAATAATACAAAACCGCTACCCAGTAAACCCTGTTGAATTAAGTTAGCCAAAGGTTGGATTAATGCATCTTGTGTACCAAACTCTCGCAAACTCAATTCCAAAGCGTCAAAAATCCAAGTATTCGCTTTTTTTCCATCAGTAATCTGATGAACACGCACTTCAACTTGCTCTGCACCCACACGGTTACGCCATAAAAAGCGACCATTTGCCAAGTTTTCAGCATAACGCTTGGCTAGTTCAGTAAACTGTTCACGCTCAACATAGTCATTAATAACACCTGCTATTTTTGCTTGGTAGTTAGGTTCACTGCACACCGAAGGTGTTGCTAAATCACCATGCACACGCAAACTAAAACTTACTTTTAGCGTGTCAGTTTCAGGGCTTAAGCTGGCAGTATCCACTTTTTGCAAGTTGGGTTTATTAATCTCAGCGTCCATTTTTAATGGATCATTAGCAGTAGCAGGCTTCTGGCGGTTTGAAATCGTACCACGCACTGCTTTTTCTGAAACAATGATGGGTTGCCATTGTTGCAAGCTATCACGCTCATCCCAGTTACCGGCATACATCAATGCATCAGAGTTTGCATGTTTACGCTCAAAAGCCAGTACAGGCGCTGTTTTCAAAGTGGTTTTAGTGGTTGGTTTAGCCATAATTAAGTTTTCCTTTTAATTAATAATCATCGTCATAAAAATTGTTATCGGTTAATTCAATTGCTTCTGGTGCTTCTTGTGGTGCTTTTCCTCGACAAAGGTAATGCCCTCCTTGCTCATCTTCTTCATAGTGGTAATGCCACAGCATGTCATCAGGCTTTTTAATACGGTGCGGGCCTACCCACTGTCCAATGCTATAAGCACTTTCCACAAAGCGAAAAGGTACTTGGTTATCCCTTGCTCGAAGCACACTACCCGCTTCATACAATTCAGATATAGCTTCAAAACCAACGGATAAAGGTACAAAATAACCCTGTTCAGGTTTGGGTTTAATACGCCAGTTTGCCGGTGTTTCACCAACAATGGGCGTGCCTTCAAAATCATCGGCAACAACGGCTTCAGAATCTAAAGCAACAAAATCTAACCAGCTATCTAATAATTCTGTTGCTGAATTTTCAGCCAGCCTTTCTCGATGGTGAGCCGTCAATGCGTCTTGCCGATCTTTTAATACAAAACCTGGGATTGAGCGCAACATCCAACGTCTAAATTCTCGTTCACCTGCATCTGAATTATCTTCTAGGTCTAAAACTTTAACACTGCCAAGTTGGGTAATGGTGCCACCGGCTAAACGCTGTCCTTCTGCTTTGGTACGAACGTTATTAATGAATACCTTTTGGCGCTGCTCTTGCGTTCCTTCACCTAACGCCAAGTCCGTAACCTTAAACTTACACTCAATTAATAGACTAACCGTAAGGTGCATACGCCCCTCTTCATTAAAGGGCGCTGTTTTTCCTTCATGGGTGACAGGATTGCGTGTCAGTGAAAAAACTGTTTCATAGCCAATTCGGTGGGCTTGCACTTGGTGCTGATGGCAAATAATGCCAACACCGCCCAAACAAGCTTGGTCGCCGTATTCTTTTTGCAATTTGCGTGACAAAGCGTGGGTGTAACCACAAAAATGGGTGGGACTTGGAAAACCATAGGTAATGCCCGAAATGGCATTAGCATTTTCAACACGAATATTTCTTAGTAATAAATAATGGCTCATTCCATGACCTCCAAATCCATAACTAGCTGTTTGGCTTCACTATTAATTTGTTTAGCAAAATAGGTGTTTTCATCATCTGCCATTAGCAACTTTTCAGTTGTTAATTCTTGCGCTAAAACTTGAGCAAAGGTTTTAGCTATAATTTTCTGCCAATCATTATTTGATTTTTCTAAAATAACTGCTTCATCCGTTGCCTTTGGGTCTAGCCAGCAACGTTCTGCAAAATTTAGTTTAATGGTTGAATCTGCACTCCAATCGGGCGCTAACTGCCAAAAACCAGCAGCATAATTGTGTAGCTCATCCACCATTTGTGTAATAAACGCTGATCTTTTATTACGAACATCAAGATTATTCATGTTTCTTTGCGATGCATACTCTAAAAATTTCTGCAACCCTTTAACCAGCCCTTTAATTTTATAACGATACCCCTTCCAAAACTGGACACTAGAAGCAGGTGGCTTTAGCTGAACTTTCCAGCTAGGAGGCTGGGTGTTAAATAAATAAAGCTTCCCACCTCTTTTACTATTCAATAAAGAAATATTCTGTGGCTTTGTGCCGCCAAATGTTTGTACAGCTAAATTCAGAAAATCACGGGTAGGCTGATTTGAATAAAGCGTTTTTCTTTTTAGGTCTCTGAGTTGTTTAGCTTCTTTACTGAAACGATGAAATTGAATGCGTTGGTAAATTTTTTGATGTAAAGAAGTTGCCGATAAAGGCGCTAAAAGATGGTAATTTTGCTCTGTAGCAGAAGAAGCAATAGGAAAGTACAGCTGTTTAGCCAAACTATGACTTGTGGGCGCGGTGTTTTCTAAAGCCTTAGAAAAGCCTTGCATCCATTCTTTGACCTGCTGCTCTGTGCCTAAAGCATCAAGCGGCGCGCTTATTTGTTCAGCTATAAAGTCTAATAAGTGCTTATCTTCAGCTTTAAGTAGCAATAAATTGGCAACATCCAATGCCGCAGCATTCCCAACCACATCAGCTTCTAATCCAGTTACCGAGCGACTAGTTAGGTAATCACTTGCCAAAGAAGCCGTTACCAAAATACTACTACCCTTAGCATCTGAGTGGGTATATTTTAGTGCGTGAGTAACAAGGCTTATTTGCTTTGCTCTTAATGCTGCATCTGTTAACCAATTAGAAGGTAGGAACCTCTGCTCCTCTGCAAGGCGTTTAGCAGGTAAATTAATTTCATAGTCAGCTAGCGCATCTCCTTCCAGTGCTAATTTAGTTTTATTCGAGTCCTTATCAAACTTTTCTAGCCGCTCAACACCACGATTAGCAATGTAGTCTTTTATTTTTTCTGTGAGCTGCATAGCTCCTCCTTTTTTAATTTACCAATTACCTTAAGCACATAATAGACAACAAATAAAAACTGTCAACCTATGCTTACCTTGTTTTAATTTAAAATAACGGAAGAGGTCGGAGAAGCGATTTTTACTTATGCTATAAAGCACTTTATACTGCGCCGCACTTCCGCACAGGAAGCTCAGAAATATGCTTACCTTGTTTTCAAGGTTTCTTTAACTGCCGTACAGGCAGCATCAGCTTTTAAAGTCTTTATGGATGCCCAACCAAGGATGGTAAAGCCATTTTTTTAAGCTTTTCTTACCAAAAACACCTAACCGAATTTCACCAAAGCGTTTACTTAAACTAGCCACATCCTTGTCAAATCGCTCTGCCTGCTCAAACAACAAAACTTCCATAGTGGTTTCAAGCCAAGGTTGCACACTGGTTGTAAATACTACCTCTTGGGATTCAAACTCTTTTTGCCTTAAAATAAAGTCACCCTGCTCGTTAATAGAGCCAAAAACCGCAGCCTCCGCTTCGTCTGCAAGGTAAAGAATAAAAGCTTCATCGGGGGCTGACTTACGAAAGGGGCTAAGGCGCTGCATTTCAGCACACCAAGTAATGGCCTCACCATTTTCCCACCACTGATTAGCCGCGGCTTTCTTATTTTTAATCCCAATACGACTTTGCTGGCGTAAAACGGCATTCAAGTGGGCGTGCTCTAAATCAACAAGGTTTTGCCTTGGGTTACGGTCTTTACGCTGCTCAATACGTGGAATGGATGAAATAGCAGCTAGATCATCTGCATTTAAAGCCTTAGCTAGGCTGCGATACTCTTCTGCTAACAACAGGTCATTACCGTCTGTTTTTGTTTGTTTATTATAAGAAAAGGCTTCAAAACCTGGCTTGCAGTAAGCAAGCTCATCACCTTTTAAGGCACGGATATTGTGTTCTAAAATTAACACGTTGGGTGTGTCGGGTACTTGCTTGCGATGTCGCTGCACCCGCCCTGCTAGCTGAATAATCGAGCGTGCTGAACTGGGTTCTGCAATCGCCCAGCTGTAATCATGGTCACGCCCCACTTCGGTTACGGGTGAACCTAATACAATAAAGACGTGATGTTTGGCCTTGCCTTTATCCAAGGCGTTACGAACCTCTGGCTGCTTCCATAAAGCGCCAGCATCGTGTCGATCTAAGGTATTGTCTAGCCTTGCTTCAATAAAAGAGCGGACTAAAAGTGGAAATTGGCTGTGGTAAACACAAACATGGAATTGCCAGTCATCACTTAATTCTGTAGCGGCTAACTGTAGAGCAATCGCTGTTAAGGGGTTGATATTAGCAAAACGAACCAAGCCTAAAGAGGCTTGTTTTTGTGTCTTAGGATCAGTTTCGCAGTGTGCTAAATGAAGCGTTTTAATGCCGCTTACTAACGCTTCAACGACTGAACTAATTACCTTTTCACTGTTATTGTCTGCAATGGGTAAGGGCAATATTTCACCCTTGCGTAGCGCCTTAGCCGGTAGGTTTTGTTTTTTTAATTGCTCAATTCGCTTATCAACAAATGCCCTGTCGGCAACCTGAAAATCAGTGACCGTTGCACAATCGGTTGCACTGCTTACAAATTCATCAAACCAAGCGCAACAAATGTTAGTGGCTTGGCCTGATATGCCACAGGCTTGCTCATATTGTTTGCGCCCTGCTAAATAAGCCTCGAATAAAGTGCGAACAAAAACGGGTGGTAAGCTTGCCGATGACAAAAGCACTTTGCTACCCAAAAGCCCAGCCCAGTTAACTAAGCGGCAGAGGGCAGGCAAATCATCCGAACCAAAATCATCGGGTTCATCCAATACTAAATCAGACGTTAATAAACGCAGCATGGGTGCAATTTGTTTACCACCACGCACCCCTTCAGTTGCAGGAATTAGGTGGTCGATGGTTGATACCAAAACAGGCGCACTTAATAGCTTGAGTGCTTTACTGGCCATGCCACGCCTTCCACTACCCAGCCAACGGCGTAATGGACCATTATCTAAGCTACCGTCATAAACAATGTGCTGTTCTGCATCCATTAAATCGGCTGCGGATTCACTACCTAAATGCGGACTAACCGCCACATCTGCTGATTGGCGCTGCTCATGCAGCTCTTGTACGGCTTGAGAACCAACCAGCACTGCCAATTCATCGGTATCAAGCTGCAAACGACTGCGTAAAGCATCACCCGTTTGCAAGGTAAGCGTTCTTAAACCTAAAGCAACACTAAAACGGCAGCCTTTAATTTCATTGCTAACACCGTACATAATCCGTGCATTAGCAAAGGTTTTTCCTTTTCCCGTAGAAGCCATATTAATACCGAAAAAACCCTGCTTTTCAGTGCGCTCCGCAATACTTAAAGCCGTTTCATAGGCTTTGTTTTGCCAAGTATAATCACTCAGTGTGGTGCGTTTTTTCAATGCCTTATGAGCGCCTAAACTTGGTAGCTCACTACGCAGCTTGGGTAGCTGCCTAGCCAGCAAATAAGCATTCTGTCCTACCCCAATATTATGTTCATCTAAACGCTGCTTTCGCTTTTGCCTACCCTTTTCATCTTTATAGGTATTAGCGTAAGCAATGTAGTTTTTATCACTGAATGTTGGTGAGGCTTGAACCGGCGGTAAAGCAGAAAAACTATGGTCGGCCAGCATTAGGCTTAAGCGTGCAAGGTGACTGGTGAAGTTGTCTTCTTCTAGCCACCCTTTAGATAAAAGGCTGGGGCTATTAAGTGCCCTTTTAGCAATCCCTGAAGCCCGTTTACGCCAAGCTGCACTTTTAAAAGGTGTACCTTTTGATAGCTCAAATAGGTTATGCCAATCGGCTTGCGGCCACTGTTTTAAACATTGGCGTGAGTTCCAGCTTGCATCCCAGTCTTGGTTATTAATACAAAGCTTTTCTAAATCAATTTCAGCCAACTTAATGGCATTATCGTTTATTTCACCATCATCAACTTCATCACTATAAGGTCGTGGATAAATTGGCAGGCGGTGGTGGCTAACAATCAGCCAGCCAACAAACTTTGCTAAAGGCGGTAATAGGGTAAAAGGATTGCTTAGAGCAAGGTTACGGTCTTTCTGAAAAAGGCTAAACTTATCACCAATCACTTGTTCGTCTGCTTCACCGATAGCCACTAAAGACTCAAGCCATTCTTTGTCGGTCTTACCTTCAGCCCAGCAAGCAAACATCAGTAATGACAGCCATTCATGTCGGAGGGGTTCTTGTAAAACCTTTTTAGATTTTAGCTTTTTCTGAAAAAGTAAGTTGGCTTTGCCAAAATCATGGAATAGCCCAGCAATGGAGGCAGTTAAGGCGATTACTTCTGCTGTATGCCATTGGTTTTCATCATTGACGCGTAACACATCTAAAGTGGTGCTATTGGTTGGTACTTTACCGGTTGCATTAAAGCGTTTGGCATTACCAACAATCCATTCCAAATCCAGCACAAGTGCTCCACGCACTCGGTGGCAGGCAATGGCTGTATTTCTTCTGGCCGATTTACGCAATAGCTTTCTAACCGTTGTTAAGCCCTGTTGTGTAACGTGACCTTCCCAAGAGCGGTCACCTGAACGCTCAAAAAATTGGTCTAAAATCCTGCGTGTTTCTGTTAAAGCTTTTTTGTCGCATTGTGATTTTATGGAAACAATCATTCAGGTACCTCCATTACTGACACTTCAAACGCAACGTCTTTTATGGCATCAATCATGCGATCAAGTACCCCGTACTTTTGAAAGCTTGTGATTAAGGCTTGCCGGAACTCTTGTTCAGAATCCCCTCGAATAGCCACCATGAATGCGGTGGGTAAGACAATGGCATCTTTAATTAAATCGGCGACATCAAAAACTAATCCACCACGGCGAGTTTTACCATGCAAAACGGCTAAACCATGCGGCAAACCCAAAACCCAGCAAGCTGTAGCAGCCAAGCCATAAGCTAAATAATTGCCATGATCTAAAAAACGGTTAGCTAAATCAGTGCCAGAGCCCTGTTTAGCCCTAGTAAAATCACCATAGTTAGTTGTAATGCAGACGTGTTTGTACAAGGCTTTAGTCATTACGGCTTCTAAAGCTAAAACGTCATTTTGAGATTGGCAGTTTTGGAGCTTACTTTCAAAAGCCTGTGTAATCACTTCTAAAGCAGCAATTGAAATAGGAAAATCCAAATCCCTTTGTTGCGATAATTTAGACCAGATTTCTCGCAAGTTTTTTAAACGGTGTTGTTGAAAAGAAACTGCCGCTTGCAACCTTTTTTGATCGTTAAACCAAAAAGAACACCACTGCTGCAAGTATTCGTTAGGCCGGTATTCGCTTTGGGGCGTAAGCCAAGCAACCTCAATATCCACTTCATTAGCACTGAACAAAGGTGTTCCGCCACCACCGCAAAAACCTACTAACACGCCTGCTTTGGCTAGTTCACGCATAGCCGCTTGGGTAATAGAAGTGCCTGTACCCAGCAGCAAGGTGGTGGTGTTAGCAATAGGGATATTCCAATACAGCGAACGGCGTGCTTCATCGGTAACGTATTCAACACGACCGCCATTAACCAGCACACGGCAGTATTGCAGGTAGTAAATATTGGCACGTTTTGAATGGAGAATACTTTTTAAATCAGACGGGGCTAAGTCTTCCATGATGGTCACTCTAAGTTATTATTATCTTAGAATGACCTTAAGCATATTTTGGTAGGTTATCAATGCGACTAAGCAATAAGATTAACTGCCACAACCACCACAACAATTACCATCTTCACCGTGAACAGCTAGCTTAAAGCCACTAGCTACAACGGCTTCTTTTAGCTTGGCTAACGAAGTGACTGTTTCATCAAAGCTAACCGCAACATTCTTGTTAGCCAAAGAGGCTTTAGCACTAACCACGCCATCAAGCTCGCTTAGGGCGCTGTTAACTTTTGCTACGCAGATATCGCCTTGCATATCTGCAATTTTAATCGTTCCAAGTTCCATAGCTTTATACCTCAATAATTGTTAGTTTTTTTAGATTTACTAGCTAATTTTTACTAGCAATCAAACTAATACTATAAAGGTATAATTAAGTACAACAAGTAGCTAGAAAAGCTTATTTTTCGTAGGGTTAAAGCAAGTTCACAGCGCCCAGTAAAATGGGTGTAGTAAAGCGTACGGCTATGAGATAATGAACCAAACTATATTCAGTGATGCTAATTTACAATGATTACAAAAACTACTCGTAGAAAGCTTTTAAAAAAAATGGTTCTTTTACTATTTTTTTGGACTCTGGCAGTTGTCGGCTCTTTAGCATTCAATATTAATAGTGCTTACCAAGAAACCTTGGTTAATGCGGGCGTTGCCGCAGAAGCCACCGTTAACCGAGATATAAATTTTCGTAACTGGGCGGCTGGAAAGGGTGGAATTTACGTTTTCCCAACAAAAGAAACGCCTTCTAACCGCTACCTAGTTCACCCTCTAAAAGA
>JAAYGA010000217.1 GCA_012727935.1 Pseudomonadaceae bacterium
GTTAAAGAACTAAATTTATCACTTCTTATAGTCATAGCATACAACGATATGCTTTGATGACGGAATGGGTAACCGTTGCCTTAGGCCCCTGTTACCTCTCCGATGGGCTGTATGCGATTAGCCTCTTGTCTCGCTTAACAATCAATCAACGCCCTCTGGCATTTCCTTTGCCTAATCGCTTGCCACTATTGGCAGACAAGGATCGAGAAGAGCCAACCACCGCATTTTTAGCTGGTCGTCCCCCTGCCCCACCCATCAACTGCTCAAAATAATTGGGTTTAGTTTTTTTCTTCACGGGCTTATTGTCTTGATCCATTTCGATTTCCTATCAATATTGGTCGCCACAGTAAACGACTGAGGCACTCTGACAGCATACGTGAGATCAGTACATAATGCCCGCTTTAAACTGATTTAGGCCTTTATCATCTGCACATATCACCTAATCCGGCATCCTCTATCAGCCCTAACTCTACCCCTCTTCATTTGATAACAATCAAAAACAATAATTTACGCAAGCATATCTATTAACCCTTCTTTGTGGATATTTATCGCCGCATTTTGGTCTCTATCGTGACTAGCGCCACAAGCACATGACCAATTTCTGATAGCTAACGACCATTTTCCTTCATACATCGTGCCGCAACAGCTGCACAGCTTACTCGACGGAAACCACTGACTAATAGCTGAGACTTTTCTACCATACCAAGCGGCCTTATACTCTAATTGCCGTAGAATCTCTCCAAAATTAGCGTCATGAATGTGCTTAGCTAACTTCCGGTTTTTAACCATGTTTTTTACTCGTAACGACTCGACGCTTATCACTTGATTTTCGTTTATAAGTGTTTTTGTCATTTTGTGAGTAAAATCTTTGCGAGCGTTAGCTATCTTTTGGTGCACCTTCGCAATGACACGCTTTTTCTTCTTAAAGTTATTAGAGCCTTTCTTCTTTTTAGCGAGCTGGCGCTGCGCCTTAGCTAGCTTCTTGGCATATTTTTTCGTTATTCGCGGGTTATTAAAAATCTTCCCGTCCGAACACACCGCTAAATTAGAAACCCCGACATCTACGCCGATTGTTTTACTTGTAAAGGGAAGACTCTCTACTTCCTCTTTAACTAAAATTGAAACAAAATAGTGTCCTGCTTTATTTCGAGAAATGCTTAGAGAGCTAGGAGTGCCTGTAAATGAACGAGACCACTTGATTTTAAGTGGTTGCTTCATTTTGGCTAACGTAAGGGACTTCGTTCCCGCATCCCACTTAAACGCGTTGCTCATGTAATGAGCGGATTGACGGGCGTGTTTATTTTTAAACTTCGGGTAGCCGAAACCCGATTTAAAGAAAGACTTAAACCCTTTATCGAGGTGCTTTAAGGCTTGTTGCAGCGGAACACTAGAAACGTCCTTTAGCCAAGCGTAATCGGGGTTTTTCTTTAATAGCGTTAGGTTTTTACTCCAATCGTTATAGTTAGTTTTATTACCTAATTCGTATTGTTCTTTAGAGAAAGCAAGGGCTGAGTTATACGCAAACCGTACACAACCAAACGTCTGAGCAAGTAAAATGACTTGTTCTTTGTTTGGGTAAAATCGGTATTGGTAAGCGATGGTTTTCAACGGTTCATTTTCTCCATATCTAAATCTATATTATCTAAAGAGTGGCAATAGTCAATAAGTTATTGCCGCTACGCGGCAAAGTCTTTCATCCCCCACCTAAAGAGGGTGTTACAAAACAATTTCAGGCTGGGAGGAGAGTGTTTATCAAAAGGCCACCCCGAGCATCCGTCCTTTCCAAGCACTACAGGCTGTTACACGGTGGAGTACGTTCTGAACCGGATA
>JAAYGA010000026.1 GCA_012727935.1 Pseudomonadaceae bacterium
CAGTTCAGCAAGTTGCTGGGTCGCCCCCAAACCATCGCCGGTATAACCGCCTAAGCGTCTATTCAATAACCTTGCCATATAGCTAGTGGCGAACAACATAAGCAGCCAAGCCAAGAGCAAACTGCCTAAAGGAAAGCTGTTTAATAATAACCAAGGCAATCAAAGACTAGGCACAAGGGTGAGCAGTGCAAAAGCAGCTTGGCGCTTATCTAGGCTTTGTGCCATAGGTTTAGCTTTGGCATGTTCCACATCACCGGCATAAGACAAAAAGCTTAATAATAAAATACTAAAAAACCGTGAAAAGCCATGCGCTAATACCAAAGCCACCACTGCTAAAGGCAGGCTTAAGCTGGCTAGAAGTGAAACCTTTAACGCTAAGGCCATCACCAAACCCAAAGTACCGTAAGTACCTAGGCGTGAATCTTTCATAATGTTTAACGCGCCTTCACGGGTGAAGCTACCACCTAGACCATCGCAGCTATCGGCTAGACCATCTTCGTGAAAAACGCCGGTTAAGCGAATACTAAAAGCCGTGCTGCCAATCGCTGCTACCCAAGGGTTAATAAGCCAGAATAAAGCTGCAAATACCAAAGCGGTTAAGCTGCCTATCAACAAACCCGTTAACGGAAAATACTTAGCACTTTGCTGTAACCAAAGCGGTTGATAATTAGCAAAAGCCGGTACAGGTAGGCGGGTTAAAAACTGCACTGCCACTAAAAACAGCCTCATTTCTTGCTTTAAGTTTTCAGTCTTTAAACCTTTATTTTTTAACTGTTCAATTAATTTAAACATGGGGTTTATTGCTCACGCCAGCGCTGGTGAAGCTGGCCATTTCATTTAAAAAGCCCAGTGCCGATTGCAATAAAGGGAAAGCCACCGCAGCACCCGTGCCTTCACCTAAGCACATTTGTAAATCTAACAGGGGTGTAGCATCGAGCAGTTTCAATAATTGGCTATGCCCAGGTTCAGCTGAATGGTGGCTGAAAACCGCAAAGTCTTTTACGCCGGGCTGTAATTTTTCGGCAACTAATAAAGCGCTGGAAGCAATAAAACCATCAATCAATAAAATACGCCGCTGGCTAGCCGCTTGTAGCAGTGCGCCGACCATCATGGCGACTTCTAAACCACCCATCGCCGCTAAAATTTCTAAGGGATTTTTAAGGTTACGGTGCTTATGCAAAACTTGGGTTAATACCTGTTCTTTGTGCGCTAAACCAGCAGTGTCTAAACCCGTGCCACGCCCTATGCAATCGGCAATCGGCAATTTACCTAACTTGCTTAATAACAAGCTGGAAGCTGAAGTGTTACCTATGCCCATTTCACCGACTATTAGCAGGTTGCCAGGCGCTTCACGCACCAAACCCATACCACAAGTAATGGCTTGCATACATTCTTCAGCATTCATCGCCGAAGTGGTTAGGCTATTACGAGTGCCGCGCATGACTTTAAGCGAAACTAAATCTGGGTGGGGTTCAAAATCACCGTCTACACCGGCATCCACCACTTTTAAGGCGATATTATGCTGGCGCGCAAACACATTAATTGCCGCACCACCGGCTAAAAAATTCAACACCATTTGCTGAGTAACGGCTTTAGGAAAGGCAGAAACGCCTTCATCGGTTAAACCATGGTCGGCAGCAAACACCCGTATTTGTGGGTCTACAATTTGTGGGCTGGTGGAATTTAAAATTAAGCCTAGCTGTATAGCTAAGCTTTCTAAACGGCCTAAAGAACCGGGCGGCTTAGTTTTTTGATCAATAATTTCTATTAGTTCAGCTTCTAATTGCGGATTAGCCAGTGTAGGCAAGCTAGGTAACTCAAGGCGATGGCGGTCTGTAAACATGGTTTATTCAATCCAGAATGAAAAACAATTAGGTTATTGAAGAATCGGGGAAGAAAAGCGTTTGTCCGGCAACTTGGGTGGATAGTAAAGGCTGGCGATAGAGTTTTTCTAAAGCAGGCAGTTGCAGCATAGTGGTTTTTTCGCCCCAACAGGCTTGCCCATCTGGGTAGAGCAGTAAAATATGGCTACAAAACCGAGCAGCAAGGTTAATATCATGCAACGCCATCACCGCACTTTTACCGCCTTGTACTTGTTGGTGAATAATTTCTAACACCGCCATTTGGTGATGCAGGTCTAAATGATTGGTTGGTTCATCAAGTAGCAACAAGTCTGGGTTTTGGGTAAGCAACACAGCCAAGGCTAAACGCTGCCTTTCGCCACCCGATAAGGTTTGAATACTGCGGTTTGCTAATTCGCTTAATTCCATTTGTGCTAAGGCTTGTTTAGCTAAATCAATATCGGCTTGGCTTTCGGTTTGCCAGCTTCTTAAATAAGGATGCCGACCCATTAAAGCCGTGGCTAATACCGTGGCAGGAAAATCATCTTGCTGTTGCTGAAAAACTAAGCCTAGCTTTTGTGCCCGTTGCTGCATTTTATAGCTGGTAATCGGCTGCTTGGCTAACAGAATACGACCACTTCGGGGGGCTTTTAAACCGGCCAAAGTTAATAATAAAGTGGTTTTTCCTGCACCATTGGGTCCTAAAATACCCCAGCTTTGCCCCGCTTCTATTTGCCAGTTCAAGGCATCCATTTTAGGGCGGTTAGGAATGTGCATGATTAAGTCTTCTGTTTGCATCATCAGCGGTTGTTCCTGTAAAGCAGCAACAAAAACACCGGCACACCTAACATGGCAGTAATTACACCAACAGGGAGTTGCTGGGGCGCTATTACAATGCGTGCCAAGGTATCGGCTAGCACCAGCAAGCTACCACCAGCTAAGGCGCTGGCAGGCAATAAAATGCGTTGGTCGTAACCAAACACCATGCGCATTAAATGCGGCACAATTAAACCGACAAAACCGATGCTGCCCGCCACAGTTACCGCTATGGCGGTTAACAAAGCCGCCAAGCCAAAAATTATTAATTCCACTTTTTTAACTGAAACACCCAAGGCCGCCGCTTGCAAAGCACCTCTGGCCAATACATTTAAAGTTCGCCCTAAAGGAATCAGCAGTAGCAAGACTAGCACTAACACCAACCAAGGAATCACTGGGCTAGGCGCGTGGGATAAATCACCCATGAGCCAATAAAGCATGCCCGGTAATTGATGCGCTTGGCTGGTGGCCAGTAAAAAACTAATTAAAGCGCCCCAGCCAGAAGCCACCACCACGCCGGTTAACAACAAGCGAGTAGCCGAAGCCTGCCCACTGCCATAAGCCAAGCCAAAGACCAAAAAAGTAGAAAACAAAGCACCAGCAAACGCCGCGCTAGACACCCAAAATACACCCACGCCAGCCAACATAGCTAACAAAGCCGCAACTGCCGCACCGCCTGATAAACCCAACACATAAGGGTCGGCCAAAGGATTACGCAATAACACCTGCATTAACGCGCCAGCTATGGCTAATAATCCACCCGTGGCAAAAGCGGCTAAAACGCGTGGCAAGCGTAGGTCTAAAATTAAGGTTTTGTGTAAAGGCGAACCTTGGCCTGTTAAAACAGCAGTTATAGATTCCAGCGGCAAATTAACGCTACCCAGCAACAAGCCCAAGAGCATCACCAAAAGGGCAATGCAAGCTAAAAGCATTAAACGTGGCAGTAAATTTAAAGCCATTAGGAGTTTCTAGCCGCTTGTAATTTATCGCACATAATTTTTGTGCCTTGTAAAAAACGGGGTGTCGGGCGCTGCACTAGGGACGGGGGAATAAAATACAACTTCTTGTCTTGAACGGCTTGCAAGGATGGGTATTTCTTCCAACTTTCTAACCAAGCGGGCGTGTCTTCACCCATACCACCGCCCATAATCACTTCTGGGTTTTGGGCTAAGACCACTTCACGGCTAATCACCGGCACTAGCTGGTTTAAGTCAGCAAAAATATTCACGCCACCACACAAGCTAAGCCCTTCACTAATTAAATGCTCACCGTTTAAAGTCATTAAAGGCTGTTCCCAAACTTGATAAAACACCCTAACCGGACGCTGCTGGGCATATTCAGCTTTAAGCTGTTCCGCACCTTCTTCAAAAGCTAAGGCTGCTTGTTCTGCTTGGGCTTCTTTGCCCGTTAAACGACCTAGTTGGCGTAGTTCATGACTAACAGCGGCAAAGCTGCGCGGTTCGGTGTAATAAATAGGAATGCCTAAACCGGCTAAACGCTCTAACTGAGCAACAGGGTTACCACTGTGCCAGGCAATAATTAAATCGGGTTCCAGCGCTACTAGGCCTTCAATATCCAACTGATTATAGCCACCAATTAATGGAATTTGCTTGGCTGCTTCTGGGTAGTCGCTGTATTCCACCGCACCAACAATTAAATCGCCAGCACCGATTGCGAAGAGGTTTTCAGTAATGTGTGGCGAAAGGCTAATCATGCGCTGAGCGGTTTTGGCTAGCTGTAAAACCTGTCCGGTATCATCAGTAATTTCTACAGCAGCAGTTTTTAAAGGTGCAGCCAAAGCACTAGCTGCAAGGGCTAGCTGTAGAGCTAATAACGGCAATACCACCCAAAACCTTGTTTGATGCATAAAAAAACCTTTATTGAGTTGGCGCATTGGAAAAACGCGCATTATACGTGTATTCTTTGCGACCTTCGAGGTACTTGGGAAGTCAGTGCACTAAAGCTTGGTAAAGCCTAGTAAGTCTGACGCTGCCCCCGCAACGGTAATTCATGTGCTGCTTCAGTAAGAAGCAAAACACCTTCATATAAGTCACTGTGCTAATGCATGGGAAGGCAGAAGGGGTTGTCTAATCAGGAAAGTGCATTAGACCACAGTTAAGCCCGGAGACCGACCTTGAAGAAACACCGCAACCTATAACTTATTACTCGGTAACACCGAGCCCTTTGCATGCGGGCGGCGTGCAGGACAAAAATCATGAAAAAAATCACTTCATCTAAGTGGCTAGGCACAGCCGCGCTTGGATTATTTGTACTTAGCCCTATCAGCCAAGCAATGGCAGAGACAGCAAGCGAAACTTTGGCGCCGGTTATAGTTACTGCCAACAGAACCGCACAAACCATCGACCAAAGCTTATCTTCGGTTACTTTAATAACCCGTGAAGAAATTGAACGACTCCAACCAGCTTCTATTACTGATTTGCTGCGCTCACGTGCCGGTATTGATGTAGCTAGTAGTGGCTCTTTTGGTAAGCAAACCAGCATTTATAGCCGTGGTAGTAGTTCTAAACACACTTTATTATTGGTAGACGGTGTACGCATGGGCAGTGCATCCGCCGGTGGCGCTGCTTGGCAACATTTACCCCCTTCTGAAATTGAGCGCATTGAAATTGTGCGTGGGCCACGTACTAGCTTGTATGGCTCGGATGCCGTTGGTGGTGTAATTCAAGTTTTCACCCGCCGTGGTGTAACGGGCGACCCTAAGGTTAACGCTTTTGTGGGCGGCGGCAGTAACGGCACTAACAAAGTGGGCGCAAGCATTGCCGGTGGCACTGAAAATTTTTCTTATAGCTTGGGTGCCAGCCGCTTTGAAACCGACGGTATTGATGTAACCAAAGATGGCGACAAAGACGGTTACGATAACTTGTCTGTTTCGACTAACCTTGAATACCGCCTAAGCAAAGCAACAAGCTTTCAGTTCAGTTTGCTGACTAGCCACGGCGAAACAGAGTACGACAGCCTGTTTGATCCAGGTGGTCTTTATTACGATGATTATTCACAATCGGCCTTGCGTTTAGCTTGGAATCAGCAGTTTACTTCTAATTGGGGTAGCGAATTTAGCCTAGCGCAAAGTTATGACAAGCAAGACAACTATGCGCCCTATGGTGATAGCTATTTTAATACCCGTAAAGACCAGATTGCTTGGATTAATACTTTGCAATTAGGCATTCACGAACTGCAAGTGGGCGTGGATGCGGTTAGAGATAACATTGATAGCAGCACCCAATACGATGAAGACTCACGAGATAACCTAGGGGTGTTTGCACAAATGCACGTACCCTATGGCAACCTAACGGGTGATGCCAGTGTTCGTTACGATGATAACGAGCAGTTTGGTAGCAAAACCACCGGCCAGCTGGCGCTGGGTTATTGGCTAGCTTCTGACTTAAATTTACGCTCCAGTGTAGGCACTGCTTTTGTAACGCCGACCTTTAATGACCTTTACTACCCAGCAGACCCAGTTTGGGGCGGTGGTGGTAACCCAGATTTAAAACCAGAAAAATCAACAAGTTATGAGCTAGGTTTACATTACAGCCCAAATGATTTCTTTTTTGATGCCGCAGTTTTTTATACCGACACTAAAGACTTAATTGTGTATGACTTTGCAACTAATAAAGTACAAAACACCAATAAAGCCGAAGTGACGGGTTTAGAAATTGAATCAGGTCTTAAATTAGAAGACTGGACGTTAAACCTTGCTGCCACTTTCTTAAAGCCTGAAGACAAAGAAACCAAGAAAGACTTGCCACGCCGTGCTAAAAATACTTTACGTGTTGATTTAGATCGCCATTGGCAAGATGTCGATGTAGGTGTGTCTATTCTTAGCCGTGGCGCTAGCTACGATGATGCTAACAACACTAAAAAGCTAGACAGCCACCTTGTCGTTGATCTACGCGCCAGCTGGGAATTTTATCCAAGCGTAACGCTGCGTACTTCAGTACAAAACTTGCAAGACAAGGAATACAGCCTAGCCACGGGCTACTATGAAGTGGGTCGCGCTGCTTACTTAACCCTAGAATATAAGCAGTAAAAATTATAAAAATAGACGATAAATACTAGGATTAGATAATTAATATATTCTCTAAATCTAGGTAGTTATTTTAATGGAAGGTAGCAACTAGATTTAGTAGCTACCTTTTTTATTTATTTACTATGAAATAAGAGATAAACAAATGACTGATTCAAGCAAGCCTGAACGCCATAAAAAACGGATGGAACGCCACAAAGAAGTAGTCGATAGCAAAATTGCCCAAGCCACCACCGAACGCGGCGTAGTGGTCGTGCATACTGGCAATGGTAAAGGTAAAAGCACCGCAGGCTTTGGCATGGCCGCCCGTGCGCTAGGTCATGGTATGCAAGTGGGCATAGTGCAGTTTATTAAAGGCAGTTTTAGTACGGGTGAAGAAGCTTTTTTCCGCCGTTTCCCCGAAGTTAGCTACCATGTAATGGGGCAGGGCTACACTTGGGATACCCAAGATTTAGAAAAAGACATAGCCACTGCTGCTAGAGGTTGGGCGCAGGCGAAGGCTTTTTTAGAAGATGATAAAGTTGATTTAGTGGTATTAGACGAGCTAAATATCGCTCTAAAATATAACTATATCGCCATGCAAGACGTATTAGATGCCCTAGCAAATCGCCCAGCCATGCAGCATGTGGTGATTACTGGCCGTGGTGCTAGAGAAGAGCTAATCGCCGCTGCCGATACAGTTTCAGAGCATAAAGAAATTAAACACGCCTTCCACGCTGGGGTAATCGCCCAGAAGGGAGTCGAGCTTTAAAAACAAGTTCAACAAAGGTTAAGGTAATGTCTAAGCACAAAGCTATTTGGTACATGGAAGGAGTCTCTTCGCAACGTGATTTATTAGTCGCTGCCAAGGGTGTTTTACCTAAGACGATAGACCTGCTAGCTTCACACAAACAACCCCGCCAAGAGATTAGTCAAGCGGCTGATTTTTTCTATTTAGAACCCCAAGATAGCCCCACTTTTTTAGATTGGCTGTACAAAATTATTGCTTTGCATAACGTCATTGCAATTCATGCCGGTCGCAAAGGCGAGCGGATGGAACAATACCGCGCAGCCCTTGAAGCCAAAGGGGTGAAGCTAGTAACGGGCGCTCAAAGCCTTGCCACGTTTACCTTAGCTAATGACAAGGTGGCTTTTTCAGAAGCACTGCAAGCCAAGGGTTTGCCTACCATTCCCTCTATTCGCATTAATTCACCCCAAGCTTTGGCTGAATGGTTACCTAAAAAACCCTTTGGTGAAGTAGCAATGTGCATTAAGCCGGTAAAAGGCATTTATGGCCTTGGCTTTTGGCAGCTGTCAGATACTTTTGATACCTACGATTGTTTTCGATCACCCGATAGCCGCCGTGCCAACACCGCAATGCTATTAAATGCCCTAAGCCAATCCAATGAATTTGAACCCTTGGTATTAATGCCTTATTTAAGTGGCGAAGAAACATCGGTCGATCTTATTGTTGAGGCAGGTCAAGTTATTTTAGCCGTGGCTAGAACTAAACGTGGTTTAACGCAACACATTGAAATGACGAATGCTGCTATAACCCTAGCCAAACGCTGTGCCGAACAACTCAATGCTGATGGTTTAATTAATATTCAAACTAAATTAGATAATAATGGGCAATTATTTATTTTAGAGGCAAATTTGCGACCCAGTGGCGGCGTGTGCTTTGGGCAAGCCTCAGGGGTAAACTTAGCAGCGTATTTTGCACTCTATTTGTTAGGCGATAAAAAAGCGTTGGCAGCCCAGCTTGCAAGCTTAGTATTCAACCCTATACAAATCAGGGTAGACAGCAGCGCCATTAGGCTGACTGCCTTAGAACCAGACACCTTAAAAAAAGGCATTGCAACGTGATTCAGCAAGTATTAACCACCGGAACCATTTCAGTCCAAGTCAGCCGCTCTGATTTTTCTGCCGAAGCTTTGTTTGATTTTGCAGAAAGGCGTAACCCTAAGCGTTCATTCTTATTTGTCAGCAAGGTATTAGGGCGGCACATTCCTATTAAACCTAGCCTTATGCGTGACACCTACCAACGCTTAGCTAGCCAGTTACCCGCCGATGCCGATGCACCTTTTTTATTCGTTGGCATGGCAGAAACAGCCGTGGGTTTAGCCGCTGGCGTTTTTGAAGAGGCTTTAGACAATTTTCCTAACAGCGTGTTATTAACCACCACACGCCACCCAGTAAAAGGCAAGCTTTTGTGTGAGTTTAAAGAAGAACACAGCCATGCAACCGACCACCTTGTTTATTGGCCAACGAATGAAATAGGCATTGAACGGGTAAAAAATGCTAAAACACTGGTATTGGTCGACGATGAAGCAACCACTGGCAATACGTTTAAAAACTTAACGCAGGCATTAATGGCCAGTGGCTTGTCTAACATTCAGCGCATTATTACCATTACTTTAACCGACTGGTCTGAAAATGCGCTGCAAGCCAACCTAGACTTGCCCGTAACGCCCATATCACTTATGGAAGGCGCTTGGCAGTGGCAGCCAAGGCCTGATGCAACCCTTCCTGACATGCCCCGTGTGAATGTAACGCAAAGCGGAGCCGCCACTGTAAGCCCTACCCAAGATTGGGGGCGCTTAGGTGTCACAGAAAAAGTGAGGCCAGCGGCATTACAAAACTTCAGCGTTCAACCAGCCGAATCCATTCTAGTGATTGGTTCCGGTGAATTTGTATACATTCCTTTTTTATTAGCCGAGCATTTAGAACAGCTAGGCGGCAAAGTTTTGTTTGGCACAACCAGCCGATCCCCCATTGCAGACGGGCTGGCCATTGAATCTAGCTTGGCTTTTGCAGACAACTATGGGCTAGGCATTCCCAACTATTGCTATAACGTGGCGCACCAGCAGTTTGACCGCATTATTATTTGCACCGAAACAGCAGCCAGCCACCTAGACCCAGCGTTACTGACAGCCCTTGGTCAATCCGCCCCACAAGTCGAGGTTTTTGTTTATGCTTAATGCAATCCCAAGGCCACTGGTGTTTGCCGACCTAGACGACACCTTGTTTCAAACCAAGCGAAAAATGGTTGATGAGCTGGCTCAAGAACCCTACCGTGCCGGTGCGCTGGATCGTGAAGGCAAAGAGCGCAGTTTTATGAATGAAGAACAAGCAAATTTAGTTGACTGGTTTTTAGCTCACGCAACCTTAATTCCGGTAACCGCTAGGGGTACAGAAGAAATTAGTCGAGTTAAAATTCCTTTTTCATCTTGGGCAATCACCACCCACGGCGCTGTTGTACTTACGCCTTCGGGTGCTGTTGATGAGCAGTGGCAAGCAAAGATTGTGGCGCAGCTAGCCACCTACCAAACCCGCATTCCCGAACTTCAAGCCCATCTAACAAAGGCTTTTAAGCAAGCCAAGATTGCTGCTTGGGCTAGGATTAATAGTGAATACGACGGAACTGCCATTTACCTAGTCGCCAAACACACCGACAGCACTCGCCTAGATGAGCTTTATGCGGTTGCCCAGCAGGTGACTGAGGAATTGGGCTTAG
>JAAYGA010000027.1 GCA_012727935.1 Pseudomonadaceae bacterium
ATGCTGTATACACTACCAGTGTTAATCTATGCTGCAAAGACTTTAGCGACCTATTAAGGGGCTGCTTACGCAACCCTCGCTATCCATCCTCGCACTCAAAGTACGAGGTCTTACGCGATTTTGATAACGACCCAGCCATGCGCTGGAAAAATGCTTATAAGTGGGTACACAAACACAAGCATTGGTTTGATTTTGCGCTGCTACAAAGGTTTATTAAAACTTATGGCTTGCGGCCTTTGGGAAGCCGAGTGGTTTACAGTGAAGGTTATTTAGGTTTAGTAACTGAAGTGAATAAGCAGGGCGAAATTACTGAAATAACCTTACTTAAATCGACTAAGCACCCACTGGCGATTATTGAAGGGCGGCGAGTGAGTGGCAAAGCAGAGCTGGCTAAATTGGGTAAAATTAAAGGCACTTTAGGTGTTGGCTAAAACAAGGTTAACCAAGTGGTTTTATGGGGCCAAAGGTGCCGGTTGTGCTCATGTTTCTAACCAATTCAAAGCGTTCTAAGGCTATCACTGGGTCAACTTCTTTTAAGTTATGGAAGTTAATGCCTGCAAAAACTGCACGCTTTACACCTGCTGAAAAAAGGTAGTTACTTTCAATTTGGCCTGTGGCTGAGTTTAAGCATTGGCTATAACCAGAAACAATCAGCTCTTCAAGGTTTGGCAGGGTATGAAAAGCAGTGCTTATAAGGCGCAACACCACACCATGCACATGGCGAGCATATTCACGGTGTATTTGTGTGGTGCTTTTGTCGGTAATCACTAGCCTTAAATCGCGCACACCCATGCGAGCTTCTTGGGTAGGAAAAGTTGCAATTTCAGGTAAATCTACGTCTAACTTTAAATATTTGCCGCTTTCATCTAACTCAAAGTCGATTAGCGTTTCTCTAGCCCAATCTAAGGCATTGAGTTCAGCTTTTAATACTTCGGTCATTACTTGGGTATCTGACTTTAGGCGATCAGCAAAAGTATCGGCTAATTCTCTTTGTTCAATATCATGAACCTGCTTGCGCTCGCGCCAAGCGGTTAGCTCTGCTTGGTAGGCTGCTCGGGGTTCTGCTTGTTCTGTTTCTAAACGGGCTTTTTCTGCTTCCCAGGCTTGGTAGGCTTCTTGCCAAGCTTTCACTTGGGCTTGCCACTCAGTAAGAATTTTAGCTTTACGCCCAGGAATAATTTTATCTTTCCAAGTAAGCTCTGGTGCATTTGGTTTTACAGGCGCTTTAGGGGCTTCTGCAAACTTTGGTTGTTCAGGGTGAGGTTCAGGAAAAGGCTCTATCTGGTGGCGAAGCGAGGTGGTATCTGGCGTTAAAATATCGAGATGAGGGTTAACCAGTAGGTCGATATCACCATTAATTATTTCCATTTGCTCTTCTAGCCATTCTTGAATTTCGGCATTGAAGTTAAGTAGGAGTTTGCGCCTTTCTTCATTTGCTAAAGGCGCTCCATTTGCAGTGCTTAAAAGTAGGTTACCTTTCTCGTCTAGGTCTAAGGTAAGTTCGGCTAGGTCAGGGTTGTTTTCTAAAGCAACTTGCTGTCGCTCTAAACGGTTTTGACGTTTTTCTTCTTGCTCGGCACGTTTGCGCTGGTTAACGCTTTTATCTAGGCGGGTGCGATAAGACAAGCCTGTCCCTGGAAGCCCTAGATTGCCATAAACACCTTTACTGCCAGCAGTAACGGTTGCTCCCCTTACACCAGCGGAAACACTCACACCACGTTTGCCAAGATTAAGGCGAATACCCGGTGCAATGCGGATGCTATTGCGAAAACGAAAAGCCATTTCCTACTCCAACAAATACTAGGCGATAAAACGAACCAGTATAGCCTGTTCAGCAAAAGTTTGTTGCTAGCCTAACAACGCATTGTTTTGTAGGTCTTGTAAGTAAATGTGCCGATCACTGGCTGGTAAGGCGTTCAAGTCATGGGCCAAGAGCAAGGCTGTGCGCCCTGCTAGCCAGGCATCCAGTTTTGGGCGAATAACGGCTTGGGTGGCTCGGTCTAGGCTACTAAAAGGTTCATCTAAAATAACCACTGCGGGGTCTTTTAGAATCACTCTTGCCAAAGCTAAGCGCCTTGCTTGCCCACCTGAAAGCTGGCGGCCAGTTTCGCCTACCCAAGTATTTAGCTTTTGTGGAAAATCGCTGACTTCTTGTTTAAGGTCGACCAGTTCTAATACTTCCCAAAGCTCGGCATCGGTAGCTTCGGCTTTGGCTAGGCGAAGATTTTCTGCTATTGAGGTGGCGAATAAATCTGACTGCTGGGTTAGGTAGCCAATTTGCGCTTGCCAGTCAGCGAGGCTTAAATCTTTTAAATTCACCTGCTTGCCGTCTGCTTCTACTAGCATTTCACCGGCTTGTGGGTCGCTTAATCTGGCGGCTAAACGGGCTAGGGTGCTTTTACCTAAACCGGATTCACCCAGCAATGCTAATTTTTCACCGGCTTTAAGACTCAGGTTAATGTTATTAAACACCTGCTGATTACCTAGTTTTACACCAATATTTTGCCAGTGCAGGCTGTAGGGAAGGGTAGAGTTCGATGGTAATGCTTGTGGCTGACTAGGGCTAACTAAATGGCTTTGTAAGCTTTCAGTTTTATTCAAACGTTGTGCCGCAGCAAGGGTGGCACCATAGCTTGCAAAAGCAGCAGGTAAGTTTAAGAAGACTTCCTGTAAAGCCATCAGGGCTAAGGGAATAAGCACCATCATCGGGCCAGTTAACCAGCCTTGTTGATAAGCTTCAGCAGCCAGTAGTAAACAAGCTGCAGCCATTAATTGGAGTAACAGGGTTTGTAAACCAGCGCCCCAAGCTGCCACCTGCTGAAGTCGTTGTTGGTCACGCATTTCTGTTTGTTGGGCAGTGATTAATTGTGTTTGGTGATTTGCCAAACTATGGCTGGCTTGCAGTTCTCCTAAACCTTCAATTTGTTCAACCAACAAGCTACGTTGTGCTTCTTGCTGGGCAACTAAGCGGTAACTAACGGCTTTACCCGCTTGCGCCATGCCCCAAGTGCTAATGCCCAAAGTAAGTAAAAGCATCAGCGCGGCTAAACCGGCCAATTGCAAATGAAAGAAAGCTAAAAAGCCCACCAGCAGAATAACCGTTAATAAAGCCACTAAAGGCGGTGCTAAGAGTCTTAGGTAAAGATTATCTAGGGTATCAACATCAGTAATTAAGCGGTTTACCCATTGCGAAGCACGAAATTTAGCGGCAGTTTGGTCATCTAAAAGGGTTAGGTTTTTAAACAGGCGGGTACGCAATTTTGCGAGTAAACGTAACACTGTATCGTGGTTGTAAACCCTTTCAGTGTAGCGAGCTACCGTGCGTGATAAAGCAAAAAAACGTATGCCGCCACCTGGGCTATAAATATCTAAATTAATGGCAATGCCTGCCGCCCAAGCAAGGGCGGTTACACCGGTAGCAGTAATAAACCAACCCGAGAGTGCCAGTAAACCTATAGCAGAAAGGTAGGTAATCAGCAGTAAAAAAGCCCCAATCCATAGGCGCTTTTTATCTTGCAGCATAAGGTTTAGCCAAGGCTTAAGCGGGTGCATGAGCAACTCCTGTGGGCTGTGCTAGGTGTTGGTCTGTCAATTCTAAGCGCTGGTCAGCAAAGGCTTCTAATTCTGGTTCGTGGCTGGCGATAATTAAAGTACAACCTTGGGCTTTTAACGCTTCAAGCGTGGCATAAATTTGCTTACGGCTGCGTGCATCTAGGCTAGCGGTGGGTTCATCTAATAGCACCAGTTGCGAAGGTGTTAATAAGGCTCTAGCTAAGGCTAAGCGCTGCGCTTGTCCGCCAGAAAGGCTTTTGCCTCTTTCTAAGAGTAGAGTATTTAATCCGTCTTTTTGTTGGGCTAATAAAGGTGCTAAACCCACTGCTGTAACGGCTTTTAATAAGGCTTCTTCACTGGCATGGGGGGCGG
>JAAYGA010000218.1 GCA_012727935.1 Pseudomonadaceae bacterium
CATCTTGCGCTGTCATTAGCAGCGTTTCTGTTACTTCTAACTCCAGCGTTTCAGCAGGTAAATTATACTCTTGCAGCAAGCCTTTCACTTCATCTATCAAATGTTTATTTAGTTGTGCTGTTGAAAGGTTCACCGCCATATTAATAGCTGGTAAACCTTGGTCTTGCCATGCGCGCGCCTGTGCTAAAGCGGTACGCAACACCCAGCTGCCCAAACCAAGAATAAGCCCTGTTTCTTCAGCTAAAGGAATAAATTCTAATGGGTGAACCAAGCCTTTGATGGGGTGACGCCAACGCACTAAAGCTTCGCAACCCACCATTTTCCCAGTGCTTAAATTCCACTGCGGCTGATAAACCAAAAACATCCCCGTTTCTGTTTCAATTGCTTTGCGTAAATCACTTTCTAGCTTTAAACGGTCTATAACCAATTCACCCATAGCGTGGTTATAGAAGGAGTAGCAATCGCGCCCCCTAGCCTTGGCTTGGTACATGGCAATGTCGGCATGGCGCAATAAAACATCTTGGTTAATGCCATGATCAGGATAAAGTGCAATGCCAATACTGGCGGTTACTATTAAATGGTGTTGTTCAACTAAAACGGGTTTACGCAGTTCTTGAAACAAAGCTTCAGTAAGATTAACTAGCTCATCATAATCACCAGCAGGGTCAACTAATAATACAAATTCATCGCCGCCCATACGTGCCACAAAAGACTGCTGCTGAATACAAGCCTGCATACGGCGACCTATTTCTTGTAAAACCTTATCGCCTAGGGCGTGGCCTAGTGAATCGTTAATATTTTTAAAGTGGTCAACATCAATAACAAATAAAGCCAGCTTATGATTATTAATTGCTGCTTTATCCATCGCACGTGTTAACCCTTGCCCCATAGACCAACGGTTAGGCAAGTTTGTTAATGAATCCATTTCGGCAAGTATTTGTAAGCGGCCTTGCTGCTCAACAATATTAAGCTGGTAATAATTCAGCAAACGCCCCAACCAACGTGCATAAACCATTGCCACTAGCAGGGTAATTAAACCTATGGCTAGCAGCGGCCAAACCAGCAGAGTGAATTTTTCTAAAAAACTAGAAAGCCAACTTTTAGGCGGTAATGGGTCTGCTAATATTAAATCACGATACCCAGTGGCAATTAAGACCCAACCCGTTTCTGGTACTTTTACAACGTAACCTAATTTAGTATACAAACCTTCATAACCTAGCCTGTGCCACTCATACTCAACATAACCACCCCCTTGATTGGCGGTATCTAATAACATTTTAACAACCTGTTGCTGGTGAGGATTAGTAAAGTTTTTGGGTAGCTTACCCACATCTTCAGGCGATGAACTGCTAGTTAATAAACGCCCTTGCTCATCTAATACCACTAGGTAGCCGTCGTTAGGTAGTTTTAAATGCTTAATACGTGCTAATACAACTTCACGCATTTTATTTTCCATTTGGAAAATATAATCACCGCTGCCAATAAACCAATTGTAAGGTTCAAACTGTCGGGCATAGGCAATTTTTTCAGCCATCTCACTAGAATTATCAAGCTGGTACCAACGGTAATTGGCATAACCACTTTTATTTGAATTACTTACTGTCGCTATAAGTTTTCGCGTAATATAAGTACCCTTATCATCACGATTATCTAACAAAGAAGTGCCTTCTAGTTCTGGGTTAGTAGGTAATAATATAGATTCACCTTCCATACTATTGATAAACACATAACCCCGACCTTGAAAGAAATTAACTTTTCTTAAAGCTTCAATAATAATGGCTTTTATTTTTGCATCTGGAAGTAAGTTTTTAGCTGAATTGTAAATACTGGTGGCAGTGGTGTGGGCTATATTTACCTGTTCACGCGACATTTCACGTAACAAATCTTCCGCTTGATTAAAATGGTACAAAAGGCTTTCTTGCATGGCCTCGGCTTCATATTTCATTCGCTGACGAGCTTGGTCTAACTTTAACTCATCGGCTTCTTCTCGCTGAATAATAACCAGTTGGTGTGCGCGTAAACTTCCATAGGCCATTAACCCTAAAGTCATCAGCAATACACCACCAAAAATTCCAATAACCATCAGTCGAACTAACTGGGTGGGAGCAATTGAAGGCATAGTAACTTCCCATTAATAAATAATTGCATTAGTTTTAAATAAAACAGGTAGGGAGACTAGTACTTGCCTAAGTAAAAATTAGTGCGCGTAATTTTAACAGGTAAACCTAAGCGAACTTAGGTTATTTTGTTAACGTTTATTCGTTTCAAGTAACCTAACTAAGTCTTCCATCTGCTCATTGGGTAATTCATCTAGCTCTTGCCTTATAGCTAAAGCATCTTCGGGTAATAGTTGTAAACGCTCGTAAAGCGCCGCTGGAATTCGTGCTATTCCTTGTTCCCAACTGGGTTGTAAATACTGTT
The DNA here is from genome assembly GCA_012727935.1 of Pseudomonadaceae bacterium. Taxonomy (GTDB): domain Bacteria; phylum Pseudomonadota; class Gammaproteobacteria; order Pseudomonadales; family Halomonadaceae; genus Marinospirillum. The sequence goes on from JAAYGA010000218.1 coordinate 2,422, forward strand.
CAGCCAAGTAAAGAAGATTGGCATATTTAAAATGTTCGCCCGTATATTGGCTATTATGTTGTTGACGAATAGCAACACACATTTCATTTGGCAAACCCCAAGTGGTGAACAAATAGCTAGCAATTTGTTCACGGGTAATCCCAAACAAAAAGCGTTCTAAATACATAGAAGGTACGTGAGGATTAGCTTCTTGGTTACGGCAATAAAGGGAAAAGTAGGGTGGGAACACTTCCGCTAAAACTAAATAGCCAAAGTTGTGTAACAAACCGGCTAGGTAGGCTAGGCCAACATAAGGGCGCGCTAAAGGCGGCATTTTTTTAACCAGTTTTTCTACTAATAAAGCCTTTAATAAAGCATCGCGCCAAAAATGACGATGCCCATGCACGCCATCTTTGGGTAGGCGTATTTGCCGTGACAAGGCCAAACCTAAAGCCAAGTTCATGGTTAAATCGAAGCCTAAAACACGAATAACCGCATCTTGAATAGAACGAATGCTGCCCGGCGCACCATAATAGGGCGAGTTAGCCCAGCTAATAACCTGTGAAGCTAGGCTTGGGTCCATTTCAATTACATGAGCTAAATCTGTGCCGCTAACGTCTTCTTTAGATTTTAAACTTAGTAAACGCTGTGAACTTAAAGGTAGGGGTGCAATTTCAATGGATTCACTCAATCGTGCCCTTACACGTTGCTGTGTAATGGCTTCCACAGCAGAACGAATTTCAGTTTCATCTCGGTGAGGGTGATCTAAGTTAGGGCGCGTTTCTGTTAAAGGAACAGTGAATTTATCTTGTTCAACTTCTGCCGCTTCAATCAGGGCTTGGTATTCATCTTGTGTAAAGCGCAATAGTTTTTCTGGGTTGCCCGATTCAATAAACACCCAATCGCCTTCAACAAAGCTTAAATCTACGCACAAGGGCATAGATAAAATACCCGGTAAGGCCGGTATCGACTTCAGCTTCAGCTCATGCAATAAAGATTGACGATAATTAGGTGAACGCGCACGCCAATCAGTTCCACCAGAATTAAGTTTTTGTAAATCTAGCAAGCAATGTGCAGGATAAACTGCTTGTAAATTAAACCCATCCACTGCTTGCAAAAGTGTGCTTCTAAGCAGTTGATTAGGCTTTGCTAGGCTGCGCGGCACTAAACGCACTAACAAATCATCACTCGTTAAATCAGCAAGATTATAGGTTGGCTTTATTTGCATGGCATTTTGACTCATTGGCTAGCTCTTTAATTGAATAGCTCTTAACAAAAAGACACTTAACAAGAAGGCACTTAACAAAAAGTTAATAACTGACTTGCCTAGATGAATATAAAAAACAGGTATGAAAAACTAAAAAAACTGAATACAGAGTAAAGGCTAGGGGGCATAAAGTCGACCTACAACGCCTTATACCTGTGCAAAACACACTTGGTTACCGCGCCAGCGAACCAGCAGCCGTTGTGCTTGGTCGGGCAAATCTTCTAGTAACCTTTGTGCGACAGGTTTTAAGCCAATTAACAAATCTGTGTCGCGCTTTAAATCGGCAATACGCAGTTCTATTTCACCCGTTTGGCGGGTGCCTAACATTTCACCAGGGCCACGAATTTCTAAATCTTTTTGTGCCACCACAAAACCGTCATTGGTTTCACGCATCACTTGCAGGCGTTCGCGCCCGTGAGCTGAAAGTGGGGGATGATAAACTAAAACACAAAAGCTTGCTGTAGAACCTCGCCCTACCCTACCGCGCAATTGGTGTAGCTGAGCCAAACCCAAGCGTTCAGCATTATCAATAATCATTAAGCTGGCATTAGGCACATCAACCCCCACTTCAATCACCGTTGTAGCAACTAGCAGCTGATATTCGCCCTGCTTAAACGCTTCCATAACGGCTGCTTTTTCGGCTGCTTTTAAACGGCCATGCACCAAGCCTACGTTTAGCTCAGGCAAAGCAACGCGCAACTCTTCCGCCGTTACTTCTGCCGCTTGGCATTCTAAAGCTTCCGATTCCTCAATAAGCGTACAAACCCAATAAGCCTGCCGTCCTTCAAGGCAAGCATGGCGCACCCTTGCCACCACTTCAGCACGGCGAGTATCAGGCAAAACCAAAGTTGTTACTGGCTGCCGCCCTGGGGGTAGTTCATCAATCACTGAAATGTCTAAATCGGCATAGGCACTCATGGCAAGGGTGCGCGGAATGGGCGTAGCAGTCATTACTAGTTGATGAGGTAAAAACTGCCCTTGCACACCCTTGTTGCGTAAGGCTAAACGCTGGTGAACACCAAAGCGGTGCTGCTCATCTATAACAACCAAAGCTAAACGCTGGAAAACCACTTCATCTTGAAACAGCGCATGAGTACCAATTAACAGGTGTGTTTCGCCTGAAGCCAGCTTAGCTAGCACTGCTTCGCGTGCTTTGCCTTTCATACGTCCTGTTAACCAGCCAACCTTTACACTCAAAGGCTCTAGCCAGTTGCTAAGGTTTTGAAAATGCTGGTCGGCTAATAATTCTGTGGGCGCCATTAAGGCGGCTTGATAACCGGCGGTAATAGCCCGCAAACAAGCCATAGCAGCCACCAGTGTTTTGCCAGAACCCACATCGCCCTGCACCAAACGCAGCATAGGGTGGGGCAGCTGCAAATCATAAAAAATTTCTGCAGTTACTCTTTCTTGTGCTTTGGTGGGCTTAAACGGCAGGCTGGCCAAAAACTTTTCTTCTAAAGAAATATCATTGGCTACTTGGTAGGGCAAAAGTGGGCAAGCGGCTTGTGAACGGCTTTGTTGGCGTAAAATTAACATGCCTAGCTGTTGGGCTAATAATTCTTCTAAAGCTAAACGCCTTTGGGCTGGGTGTAAACCGCTTTCTAACAGTGCTAAATCGGCATTGGCTGGGGGTTGATGCAAATAGTGTAGCGCATCCACTAAACGCGGAAAAACTTGCGTCTGCTGAATTTCTAAAGGTAAGAGTTCTTCGGGTGGGTGACTGGCTAAATAGCCCAAGGCTTGCTGCACTAGCTGCCTTAACCGCTGTTGCTGAAAACCTTCAGTAATAGGGTAAACGGGGGTTAAACCTTGTTCTAAGGCGGGTGTGGCTAATTCTTGACTTAACACTTTAAATTCTGGGTGGTACATTTCTAGCCCAGTTGCCCCTGGGCGGGCTTCACCATAACAACGCAGCCAACAGCCTACTTCTAGTTGCTTTTTCATGGTTGCTGAAAAGTGAAAAAACCTTAAACTCAGCAACCCTGTTGCATCACGAATACGCACTAACAAGCTGCGCCGTCGCCCTACAATAACCTGATTCGCCACCACTTCACCTTCAACCACAGCGGTACTACTCACCCTTAAACTACCTAAAGGGCTAATTTGGGTATGGTCTTCATAGCGCAGCGGCAGATGAAATAACAAGCCTTGCATATCTTGAATACCCAAACGCTGCAGCTTTTCTTCTAAGGCTTGGCCTACGCCTTTTAGCTTGGTTAGGGGTAAGTTATGCAATAAGGCAGACATGCTTCACACCAACTTAAGTTGTGCCACTGCCTGCACTAAAGCTTCAATAGCCTTGGGGCGTGGAAAACTAGCTCGCCAAGCTAAGGCCACGGTGCGCGAAGGAACAGGCTCGGCAAAGGGGCGGCTAATTAAAACGTCGGGCGCATATTGGTTCATGCCAATAGCTGAATAGGGCAAGACAGTAATGCCCAAGCCTGAAGCAACCATGTGGCGAATGGTTTCAAGCGAACCCCCTTCGGCAATTAAACCTTGGCGTGGGTCTTTAAAATTAGCTTCTAAAGCAGGGCAAGCTTCAATAACTTGGTCTCTAAAACAATGGCCTTCGCCTAGCATTAACAGTTTTTGGCTGGGCAAATCACTAATGGGTATTTTGCTGCGTTTTTCCCAAGGGTGATTTTTGGGTAATAGCACTTCAAAAGGTTCGCTGTAAAGTTCACGCGTAACCACATCGGCTTCTGTAAAAGGCAGGGCAATAATAATCGCATCTAATTCCCCTGAACGCAGCTTGCGGCGTAAAACAGCCGTGTAGTTTTCTTCTATATAAAGCGGCATTTCAGGGGTTAGGTTTTGCAACTTAGGAATTAGGTGGGGAAACAAATAAGGGCCAATGGTGTAAATAGCCCCTAAGCGCAAGGGTGAAGTTAATTGGCTTTTACCTTCTTGCGCCATTTCTTTAATAACAGCAGCTTGCTCTAACACCTTGCGTGCTTGGTTTACAATTTTCTCACCCACAGGGGTTAATTGCACTGCACTTTTACTGCGTTCAAAAAGCATAACGCCCAGTTCTTCTTCAAGCTTCTTAACCGCTACACTCAAAGTGGGCTGGCTAACAAAACACAACTCTGCCGCACGACCAAAGTGCCTTTCTTGTTCCAGCGTAACAATGTACTTAAGTTCCGTCAGCGTCATAGGTTTTTTACCTGCTGGTTTTTATTCGTGGGTTAATTAAAAAGTATGCTGCATTGATTTAAATAATCAAGCAAAGTGTTTTTAATTCCCTAAATCTATGATGCAACCCACTTAAACTTAAATTAGGCGTTTTTTTATTGCCGCTAACACGCCTTTAACATCTAACCCACAATCGGCTAGCAGCTCTTGCTGTGAACCTTGATCAACCCAAAGATCAGGAATACCTAAATTCAGCAGTTTTGGCTGAAGGTTTTGGCTGGCATAAAACTCATTAATTGCACTGCCCACCCCACCCATAATGGCATTTTCTTCTAGGGTGACTAAAAGTTCGTGGCTTGCTGCTATTTCTAATAAAAGTTGTTCATCTAAAGGTTTTACAAAACGTAGGTTTACCAGCGTAGCATCTAGCTGTTCCGCCACTTCAGCCGCTGTAGCAACTAAACTCCCCAAAACCAGCAAAGCAATTTTTTTGCTTTTTTCTTTACTCGCCTTGCGCCTTACTTGGGCTTTACCAATCGGCAAGCAGGTTAAGCCTTCTTCTATTAGAACACCTGGCCCTTTGCCTCTTGGGTAACGCACTGCTGCTGGGCCTTGGTATTGATAACCCGTGGTTAACATCTGGCGGCATTCGTTTTCATCAGCAGGCGCCATAATCAACATATCTGGCACGCAGCGTAAAAAAGAAATATCTAAAGTACCGTGGTGGGTTGGGCCATCTTCACCAACCACACCAGCACGGTCGATAGCAAAAAGCACATCTAAGTTTTGTACTGCTACATCGTGAATTAGCTGGTCATAGGCTCTTTGTAAAAAAGTAGAATAAATAGCCACCACCGGTTTCATGCCTTCACACGCCATGCCTGCGGCTAGGGTAACAGCGTGTTGTTCGGCAATGGCAACATCAAAATACCTTTCGGGGTATTCACGCGAAAAGCGAACCATATCTGAGCCTTCACGCATCGCTGGTGTAATGCCTAATAAGCGTTTATCCACCGCAGCGGTATCACACAACCACTGACCAAACACATTTGAATAACTAAGCTTTTTAATTGCTGGGGTTGGTTCCGTTACTAATTTTGATGGTTTTTCAAGCTTACTTAAGGCGTGATAACTAATTGGATCGGCTTCGGCTGGAATAAAGCCTTTACCTTTTTTAGTCACCAAGTGCAGAAATTGCGGGCCTTTTAAATGCTTTAGGCTTTTAAGCGTTCCCATTAGTTCAGGCAAATCATGGCCATCCACAGGACCTATGTAATTAAAACCCAACTCTTCAAACAAGGAGCTAGGGCCAATAAAAGACTTCACCTGCTCTTCAGTTTTAAGGGCTAGTTCCCAAGCTAAAGGCAACTTAGAAAGCACGCGACGACTGCCTTCACGCAACTGGTTAAAAGGTTCGCTAACCAGCAAACGGGCCAAATAAGTGGCCATGCCACCAACGCTTTCTGAAATCGACATTTCATTGTCGTTCAGAATAACCAGCAAATTAGGCTGTAAATGCCCCGCATGGGCTAAGGCTTCAAACGCCATGCCCGCAGTTAAAGCGCCGTCACCAATAATGGCAATACTGCGGCGCTTGCTGCCCTGCGCTTTAGCGGCTAGCGCCATGCCTAAAGCCGCACTTATGGAAGTACTAGAATGCCCCACACCAAAAGCGTCATAGGCAGATTCACTGCGTTTAGGAAAAGCTGCCACGCCATTTTTTTGACGAATGGTTAACAGCGATTCCTTACGACCGGTTAATATTTTGTGTGGGTAAGCTTGGTGCCCCACGTCCCACACCAGACGGTCTTCCGGCGTATCAAATACGGTATGCAGCGCAAGGGTTAATTCCACCACGCCTAGGCCCGCACCAAAATGCCCACCGGTTTGGCTAACGCTCCACAACAACCAAGCTCGCACCTCACGCACCAGTAAAAGTAATTGACGCGCAGATAGCTTTTTTAAATCTACAGTCTGCTTAATTGTGTCTAGTAACGGGGTTAGGGGTGCTTGCGTAGGCAGGGCATCAAACATGAAATAAATTGCTCATTAAAAATTACGGTTAATAGACCAGTTAGCTAGTTCAACTAGGCTGCCCCATTCACCGGATAAATTATTCAAACTGCCACAGGCTTGTTGAACTAGTTCTTGCGCTCGCTGTTCAGCACCTTCTATGCCCAATAAACTTGGGTAGGTCGCTTTATTGAGTAGCGCATCAGAGCCGGTTTTTTTGCCCAGTGTCGCCTCATCGCCTTTAACATCAAGCAAATCATCTTGCACTTGGAAAGCTAAACCCAAAGCAGTGGCATAGGTGTCTAGGGTTGCTAACACATTGGCGTTGGCACCAGCTGCCAAGCCACCCATACGCACCGCAGCACGAATGAGCGCACCCGTTTTGTGGCTGTGCAAGCTTTGCAATTCTTCAAGGCTTAGCTGCTTGCCTTCACCTTGCAAATCTAACATCTGCCCAGCCACCATGCCTTGTGTGCCGCTGGCTTGGGCTAGAGTTTTGACCATGGCCAAGGCGGCGGGTTGTTGATCACAAGCCAAGGCTTCAAAAGCCAAAGTTTGCAACGCATCACCGGTTAAAATAGCGGTGGCTTCATCAAAGGCTTTATGGCAAGTGGGGCGACCACGACGCAAATCGTCATCATCCATGGCGGGCAAATCATCATGCACTAGGGAATAGGCATGAATCAGCTCGACTGCCATGGCTGGCCTGTCGCAGTGGTTTAAGTTGGCACCTAAGGCTTGCCCTGTGGCATAAACCAGCAAAGGGCGCAGGCGCTTACCACCATTTAACAGGCTGTACTTTAGGGCTTCTTGTAGTAGCTCACTAGGGCCAGCAGTTTCACTTAACAAGTCACCTAGGGCAGCATCAACACGGGCCGAGTAAAGCTGAATTAATTCTTCTAGCAGCATTAAAGCGTTCCTGCTTGAGGCTTAAAATTAAGTGGCTCAAAATTCATTTGGCCATTTTGTTCTTGCAGGCTGAATACTCGCTGCTCTGCTTGCGCCAGCTGTTGCTGACATAAGCGAGTTAAGCGCACACCTTCTTCATAAGCCTGTAACGAAGCTTCCAAACTAAGTTCACCTGCTTCCATGCTAGCCACTAGGGTTTCTAGCTGCTGCATTAATTGTTCAAAGTTAGGCTGTTCACTGCTCAACGCAAATCTTCCTTTAACTATCCAGCATCTTGCCGGGGTTCATTATTTTGTTTGGATCAAACGCATTTTTAATGGCTTTCATGTAAAGAATTTCTTCTGGGCTGCGGCTAAAATGCAGGAAGTCTTTTTTAACTAAACCTACGCCATGTTCAGCAGAAACACTGCCACCAAAAGCTTGAGTAATGGTAAATACTTTGGCGCTCACCTGATGGCATTTTTCAAAAAACTCAGTTTGATCCATACCTTTAGGCTTAAGAATATTTAAGTGCAGGTTACCGTCACCAATATGGCCGAACCAGACTATCTCAAAACCTGGGTAAGTCTCTTCAACAAAAGTATCAACGGCTTGTAAAAACTCTGGCACTTTAGAAACAATTACTGAAAGGTCGTTCTTGTAAGGTGTTTCATGGCTAATGGTTTCAGAAATAAATTCACGCAGGCTCCACAGGTTATTCAGCTGTGTTTCATTCTGACTAATAACACCATCTTCTACCCAGCCATTGTCCATGCACTGCTCGAACAGCTGCATGGCACTGTCCATTATGCCTTCATTTTCTGCTTCAAATTCTAACAAGGCATAGTAGGGCGTGGCTGTTTCAAAAGGGCGCTGTAACTGGTGGTGAGCCGTTACTTTAGCAAGTGCATTTTCTGAAAAGAACTCAAAAGCAGTTAAGTCTAGGTTAGTTTGGAAGGTTTTAAGCGTTTCCATAACCGCTGGCATATCTGGCACACCCAACACCATTACCGTTAAGTTTTTAGGCGCACGGGTTAGCTTAATAGTGGCTTCGGTAATAACGCCCAAAGTGCCTTCAGCACCAATAAATAGGTGGCGTAAATCATAACCTGTGTTGTTCTTAATCAAGCCTTTATTCAGGTTTAAAATTTCACCCTTGCCTGTAACTACAGTTAAACCCAGCACCCAATCACGGGTCATGCCATATTTAATTACTTTAATGCCACCAGCATTGGTAGCTATGTTGCCACCAATTTGGCTAGAACCTGCTGAGGCAAAGTCGACAGGGTAATAAAGCCCCTGCTGTTGGGCAAACTGCTGTAACTGTTCAGTAATCATACCGGCCTGAACCGTTACGCTGCGGTCAATTGAATTAAACTCCACCACCTTATTCATGTAATCCATCACAATAACTAATTCATTATTAGCAGCAACGGCACCTGCTGAAAGGCCAGTGCGACCGCCAGAAGGCACTAAAGCAATGTTTTTTTCATTAGCAAACTGAACAATTTTTTGCACATCTTCTGTGCTGCGAGGAAAAGCAATCGCACGAGGATTAGGTGAATGAATTTTGGTCCAATCACGACCATAAATATCAAGGGCTTCACCGTCTAGGCGAACTCTTTCTTCTCCAATCAGGGCTTCAAGGGCTAGTTTAATTTGCTCAGGGGTCATCTTGGCGGCTCTTTATAAAGTAATAAACCAATGCTAGGTTGAATAAAATGCAGGTTAAATAGGCATTAATTTCACCTAGGGAATCTTAGTCTGGGGGCTGCATAATCATCTTGTTATGGTAACATAGCTGCGTTAAGGGTGGCTTGCCTGCCCGCGTTTTTTCCACATTAGCACTACCTCCATTAGCTACCTTCCATCAGGACACCAACCTCTCATGCCTAAAACTTCACTTGATAAAAGCAAGATTAAAATTTTGCTGCTTGAAGGCGTTCACCAGACTGCAGTCGATAATTTCAAAGCCAGCGGTTACACCAACATAGAATATCACCCTAAATCTTTATCTGAAGCAGACCTGCTAACAGCAATAGAAGATGCTTATTTTATTGGTATTCGCTCTCGCACCCAGCTAACAGAAGACGTTTTTGCTGCGGCTAAAAAACTAGTCGCCGTGGGTTGCTTCTGCATTGGTACTAACCAAGTTGAACTCTACTCTGCTTTAATTCGTGGCATTCCCGTTTTTAACGCCCCTTATTCCAACACCCGCTCAGTTGCAGAGCTGGTGCTGGGTGAATTAATTATGTTAATGCGCGGTATTCCACATAAAAGCCGTGAGTGCCATCAAGGCGGTTGGATAAAATCTGCTGAAGGCAGTTACGAAGTGCGTGGCAAAAAGCTAGGCATAGTGGGCTATGGCAATATTGGCTCACAGCTATCTGTGTTGGCCGAAGCACTGGGCATGGAAGTGGTTTATTACGACGTAGTCACTAAACTTGCAATGGGCAATGCACGCCAGCTTGATACTTTAGACGAGCTTCTAAGCACATCTGACGTGGTTTCTTTGCACGTACCTGAACTTAACTCTACTCAGTGGATGATTGCTGCTGAACAACTAGGCAAGATGAAAGCAGGGGCGCATTTAATTAACGCCTCGCGTGGTTCGGTTGTGGTTATTGAAGATTTAGCTGCGGCTTTAAAATCAGGCCATTTAGCCGGTGCTGCCATTGATGTTTTCCCAGTTGAACCTCGCGGTAACGACGATGAGTTTGTTAGCCCCTTGCGTGGTTTAGATAACGTTATTCTTACACCGCACATTGGTGGCTCTACCCTAGAAGCCCAAGCCAATATTGGTAAAGAAGTGTCTGAAAAGCTGATTCGTTACAGCGATAATGGCACAACTACATTTGCAGTTAACTTCCCAGAAGTTGCCCTGCCTGCTCACCCAAATAAACACCGTTTACTGCACATTCACGAAAATATTCCCGGTGTGCTTTCTGAAATTAACCGTGTGCTATCAGAAAATGGCATTAACGTTAGCAGCCAATACCTACAGACCAATGAAAAAGTAGGCTATGTGGTGGTGGATGTTGATCGTCAAGATAGCCTACAAGCCTTAGAAGCGTTAAAAGATGTGAAAGGCACTGTGCGTAGTCGCGTTTTATTCTAAGCTTTAACATTAAAAGAACGGCTACAAAAAACCGCAGACCTAATAATTAGGGGCTGCGGTTTTTTTATTGCCTAGAAAAACCTAGGCTTCAGTTAAGTAAGCCTTGTAGCGTGGCGTTACTTTTTTCATGTAATTGCGTGTTTCATCGTAAGGCAGGCTACTTACCAGCTTATTATAAACCTGCTGTGGCGACAGGCTGTTAATGCTAACAGCTGCTTTGCTAACGTTAGTTCCTGCACCAAAAGCCCTAGCCACATTGCCAGAGCCAGTATTATAAGCGGCAATAACACAGTAGGTACGGCTTTCTTTATTCTCAATTTTTGCTAAGTAGCGGTAATAAAGAATATTCAAATAGGCACAGCCCATTTTTATATTATTTTCACTGTTATAAAGGTAAGAAGGGGCTAGCAAACGCTGCTTACCATACACTTTTTCAGAGGCATCTTTACCCGCCGAAGCAGGCACTATTTGCATTAAACCATAAGCTGGTACGTGTGATTTTGCCATAGGGTTAAAGGCACTTTCTGAGTGCATTATGGCAAAGACTAACGCAGGATCAATTTTTTCCTGTGCAGCATACTTAAACACTAAAGGCCGAAACTGTTCCGACTTTTTACTAATATTGGCTTTATCTAAAGGAATACTGAAAGCAAAAACTTTTTGGCCCGATTGTACTGCAGGACGAGTGGTTGCTTTACCTTCTTTAGAAATCTCGATTACCGCCGCTGCAATCTGTTGCTGGTTAGGGTTAGCAGTGCCAGTTAACACATCGGAAATTAAAGGTTCACTTTTTACCTTGGCCGTTTCTTGATGACTCGCTTCACGTTCAATTCGTTTTTCAATGTTTTGTACTAGCGTGTCTTTTTCATAGGCTTCTTTAACTGTAGACGCTGCTATTTCAACTAGTGCTTTGCGTAATTTAACACCTACGCCTTCAGCATTATTATTTTCTATTAGCTCAACTGTTAAAGCACCTTGTTCATAATCAATAATGGAACGTGTATTTAAATCTTTTGAATATTGCACCAGAACACTAGGCGAACCAATATTTTTATCGCCCCAAACTTGGTTAACCTTATTTTTATAATTATTAAACTCTTCTGCAACTGCTTTTTTATAGGCTGCAAAATCTTTTTCTAATTCTGCTTTATAATTACTAAACCCTTCATTTTGCTGCTTCACATAATCATCAAAACCAGTCGATGCCGCAACAATAGGATTTAAAGGGAAAAGTAATGAAACAGCACCCAACCCTTGTAAAAAATGCCTTCTATTCATCTAGCACCTACCTATTTTAATTTTAAGAGCTAAAAACTAGGCAACTCTTAAGCTGCCTAGTTTTAGATTGTTACTTAAATGCTTCTTCCATTTGCTTATCTAGCTCTTCCAAAGACTGCTTGCTTTGAAACTGCTGCCATAAAGCTTGTTCATTACGTAGGCTGGTTTTTACGCTATTTTTAATGCTTGATGAATCTAACATGCCAACTAATAGTACCAGTGTTCCGTCTGGAGCAATCCAGCGTTTTAACTGGCGGCTACCTTCAAGTGTTTGTTTGGCAATCTGACGTGAAACGTTTTCAAAGTTAGCTTCATAGGTTTGATCATCACCAGCACCCGTGGCGCGTGACCAGTTAGTTAGCAAGTTTTGCACTTTAACTTGGGTTTGACGAGCCAGTTCATCGCGGCCATTAGCTAGCGCCATAGTGCGCTGCATGTTTTGATCACCAACAGCATTCGACTTGGAAACACCTATAGCAGCAATGCCACCTTCAATGTTGGGCGAGCAATACCACTCAGGCGCTTGAATACCTGTCGTGTATTCACAGTGTTCAATAAAAGTAGGCTGTACAGCTTGTACTGGCTGCTGAGCCACTTCTTTACCACCACAACCTGTCATTACTGCAAAAGTAAGCGCTACAGCAGATAGAGAGAAGATATTCTTTTTCATGCATTTTCCTTATTAAAGTCACTTAGTTAGTTATTATTTCATTATTAAAGATTTTGGTACAGGCTTTCAATCAAAGATTCAGCCAACTTCTGTGCTAATTCTTCTACAGCTTTATTGCTAGCAACACTTGCCTCGGATGATACTGTTCGAGTGGTTGCATTTATAACATGTAAAGTACGTTTCTCTGCAGAGTTTATTTGAGTGCTAGCACTGGCATCAACATAATTCAAACCTTTGCGCTCTACTCTGCTACTTTTTAATTGCATAACAAGGCGTAGGTCTGGCTGGCTATTAACTAAATTAAAACCTAGATCAGTTAAAGCACTGGCTAACTTAGGTTGTAATGCTTGTGCTGCCTGAGTTTCTGCTTGTAGCTGAATACCCAAACTCGCTAACAGCTGAGCAATTTCAACTTCAATGTTTTCAACAGTTTGCCGTCTTGCTGCGTCTACCTGTGTCGCAGCACCTAAAAAAGTTAACTGTTCTAGTAGCTGACGGCGTTCAACAAGTTCTTGTAAGCTAGGTTTTACATAGCGCACCCTGTCTAACTTGGCCGCAGTAGCTAAAGTACCTCGCTGAACAATACGGCTTTCTAGCTGGGCTAATTGCTTTAAAAGCTGTTGAGCGGCAGCGTTTGTATCGAGTTCTGCTAAGGCCCAAGCAGCCTTATTTTGTTCATCAACCCAGGTTTCTGTTACTTTAATGCCGCTTAATTCAACAGCAGCGGTTTTGCTGCTTATTTTTTGGTTTAAATTTTCTTGTAGTTTGGTGTCACCCTTAAATTGCATGGTGGCACTTTTGCTGTAATCGGTTGAACTGCTTATTTCAACACGAATACCCGCTAACAAGTCTGCTTTAGCTTTTTCTCTTGCTGTTTCTAATGCATTTGCCGAACGACCATAAACCTCAGAACTAGCTACGCCATAAGCGTAGCCTGAACGTCTTGGTGGATTATTAACCCAGTCGGGCTGAATATTAACAGCAGCAGCGCTACTAAGCTGGCTTGCACTAATATCCATAGGCTGGAGGTTGTTTGTATTACAACCAGCCAAACTAAAAGCAGTTAACGCCAAGCCTAATAGTAAATAAGACGGTTTATTTAACATTGTTTAAAATCCGAATTTGCTACGCTGCTGGTGTTTTTGTAATTTCTTCTGACCCATCCAAACCTGTTTACCCGTTTGAATATCAATAAGGGTTAAGTCAATTTGGTAGTTAGTGACTCGCGTGCCATCTAGCTGATCAACCCAAGAGTCAATCGAACCTGATAAAGCAAAGTTAGCACCCTGTTCAGCCGCTAGCTTAGCTGCGGTATCGGCAGTGGCATTAAACTCTTGGTCTTTACGTTCATCGCGTAAAGCATCGCGCACATCACCACCGGCAACAAAGTCAACACGACCAGAACGAATCATGGCGCGACGTAAATCGTTAATAAAAGTCTCGACTGAAATGTGTTCGTGTGAGCGGTTACGCACGCCCATAACAATGACTGTCGGTTGACGATTACGTTTCTGATTCGCTTCTGCCCAGCGAGTAACCCAAGGGAAAGATAACATGTCGTCGATCATTTCTTCAGAAACTAAGCGCGAGTCAGTAGCATTCCAGCGGTCGGTTAAGGCCACTTCTTGTGAGGCATCTAAACGCTGCACTTTAGTACCACCACAGCCCGTTAAAGCCAAGACAGCAAAGCTTGCAACTAGCACTAAAGCTTTAAAGGTAAAGTTTGATTTATTCATTTGATTCTCCTTTGGAAGTAACATCGATAGTCTGCTCATTTTTAACCAGCTCAACTTTATTTTTACTACGAACTTTCTCAACAATTTTAGGTATAGGCTGATTTGGATCAACAGCAAAAGTACGCATTCTAATAAGGCGCACTTCGCCTGCTTTAATTTTAACTTCTTCAATTTGCTCTAGTTGAAAACCATCAGCGTCACTTATTAACTTAAGTTGATAATCACCTGCTGGTAAATTGGTACGCAAAGTACGTATTTCATAAGGTAAAGATAACCAAGAGCGAGTATCGGCTGATGTACTAGCACCTGCTGCTAGGGCGCAAATTTGGGCGGGTGCGCCAGCTTGAATACAGAGTGTTAAACGCAATGCTTCTACAGCCATAGCATTATTCAACTCGGATCCAGCACCCACTAAATGTTGTGCCATAGCCAAGCCAGAAATACTATCGGCTAAGATTAAATCGCCTTTACTTTCACCATCAATCTCTAACCTACTTTTACCAATAGATAAGTCTTCATAATAAAGCAGAGGCACGCTTAAGCGTATACCAATACTTGACATAACTTGAAGAAGACCCAAAGATTCTAGCGTTGAATTTAGAGCCTTGGGAATGGATGTGGTTTTTTCATGATTTGAATTTAGCAAACTGACATAATCTTTAGCTCTGATTTTTTCAACAACATTTAACAGACCTTTGTCTGCGTACATGTAATAAAACCAAGCTAATTGGTAAGCTTTTTCTTTAGGTGTACCTATAGGAACAGGACGAACAACCAACTTATTATCTTCAATGGTTGTCCAAAGATTCAGTTCGCCACGAGGTGCAATCATATCGACTTCTTGAACAATAACTAATTGCCCCTTGCCTTTAGTCGATAAGTTCAGTTCTTGACGCTGAGCCGGACTAAGTTTGTTAGCTGCAACTCTGCTCCAGCGTCTATCACCTTTTGCTTTAAGCATACGAGCAGTATCAAACCAAGCTTGACTAACCATATCAGTGCTTAAGCTGTATTGTTTAACATAGCCTTGCTCATATAATTTTGCAGCACGCTCATAACTAACCCGCGCAGAATCTATTTCACCTATTTTTTCAAACAGGGTTGCTATTACATAGTGACTAAAAGCATTGTCTCTAAAAATCAATTCTTTAGGGTTAATTACTTCACCGTTAAGCTCGGCATAAATCTGTTGAAATTTGTACAGTAGTGACTTTTTTTCTTCTTTTGCTACTTCGTAATCACCGACCTTAAACACATTCTCATCTAATAAAAGCATCGCACGTCGAGCTTCTACTCGAGCAGAATCTAATCGCTGCTGTTTTTCTTGGGTAGATGTAGCTGCCTCTGCCAAATAAAAATAATTTAACATTTTAAAATAGTTGATATATACCCGCTCAACAATATTGCCACGATAGGTAACAAAGGTTGCATTGGTTGAGGCTCGTGTTGCTAGGTCCCCAAAACTGATGGTATATAACTCATCAGCAAGCTCATCTGCTGTTTCCAAATGTGCTAGGCTTGTTAAATAATCACCTTTTAGCTGATTTAAAACGCCTAACTCAACTTCTTTTAATAACTTATTACGATCAGCATCTAATAAATCATTAATTTCTTCCGCTGCTGCTGCATATTCACCATAACGTATGAGTGTTTTGGCAGTGTCCATTTTATTAGAATGGCTCGCACAACCAGAAGTTAATACTAGGGTAAAGAGGAGGGCAGCTAGCCATGTTATTTTTTTTTGAATCATTACTGTCACTCTTTTTTATTAATTTCAATAAGCCATTGATCTAAACACTGAAGCACTTGTGAACGCTGTAACTGCCCATCGTTAAGTAACTGATGTCCACCACCTTTAATTATGCAAGTAACTGCTTGGGGTAGCAGTCTATTTAACACTGGTAGGTTATATTGCCAATCTACCGTGGAATCATTATCACCCTGTATAATTAGTGCTTTTGCACTGCTTGGCTTGGTGTTTTCTATTATTTTTATCCAGCGCCCTAATGCAATTATCCAAGCCAAAGGCAGCTGTCTACTTTGCAAACAGTCTTGTTTTTTAGCAAAGTTCAAATATTCAATATCATTGGAATTAGCTGTAAATTTTCTGGGTAAATTTTTTACTAATAAATGTGGCAACCATAACCAAGACACTAATTTAGGCTGCCATGCCACAGGCCTTATAAGTGGCGCAAACAATAACAGGTGATCAAAATGTGGTTCTGTTAGCTGGTGTTCAAGTGCAACCGCTCCACCGGTTGAAAACCCACTAAGTAGCCAAGGTCGTGGAAAGTTTTCAGCCTCTAATAAGTTAACTAAAGAAGATAAAACCAGCTGATAATCAGCAAAACTATTAATACTGGCTCGCTCGCCACTCGATAAACCATGCCCAGGCAAGTCTACTGTTAAATAGTAAAGATTATTTTTTAGCGCCCAACGCTGTAAGGAAGGGTAACTTGCACCATGATCATAATAACCATGCAAATGGATCAAGATTCCCTGTGCTTGCTGACTATCTTTTAAAGGGTGGCATTTAAAAGGTTGAAAAGCCTGCGTCCAGATGCGTTCTTTGTTGTGTATTATCCACCCTGCACGAACCTTAGCTATACCACTTTGGTCTTTTTTTACAGACAATTGATAAAACTTCAAATAGGCCAAGTAATCTTCAGGTAATACTTCCATCCACTCTGCTTCTGCAAAACTCTTCGGCCAAAGCCTAAGCCTTACCTTAAAGTTGGCACATTCCATTAATTGCTCCTTAATTAGCTATTTTTTTGTCAAAAATTTACAGCCTACCTTCACCTAAAGGCAGGGTGTATTTACTACTAAATTGCTGTATCTTCTCACTACACCCAATTGTGACCTTCTGTAAATTTACTACAAAAAACAGTGCTTTAGCCGTTGTTTCTAGCAGGTTACAAATTATTAATGTTTATTAACCCACCTAGCCAAGAGGCGATTTTACATGACTGATCGCGTTCAAACCGGCGGACTTCAAGTCGCCAAAACGCTTTATAACTTTATTAATGAACAAGCCATTCCAGGTAGCGGCATTACAAGTGACGCTTTTTGGGCCGGACTTGACACCTTAGTTCACGATTTAGCACCAAAAAATAAAGCACTATTACAAAAGCGTGATGCCCTACAAGCCAAAATTGATGCTTGGCACCAAGCCAATAAAGGCACGTTCGATTTTACAGCCTATAAAGCTTTTTTAACTGAAATTGGTTATTTGCAGCCTGAAGGCGAAGATTTCCAAGTAAGCACCAACAAAGTTGATACTGAAATTGCCCTGCAAGCAGGCCCACAGTTAGTTGTGCCCATTACCAATGCACGTTTTGCACTGAATGCGGTGAATGCGCGTTGGGGTAGTTTGTATGATGCCCTTTACGGCACTGATGCACTACCCGAAGATAACGGCGCTGATAAAGGCCCAGGCTATAACCCTGTGCGTGGCGAAAAAGTGATTGCCTTTGCGCGTGACTTTTTAGACCAAAGTGCACCACTTGAAGGCGCTAGCCATAAAGATGCAACTGGCTACACCCTGGCTGATGGTCAATTAAGTGTTAGCTTAAAAGATGGCAACACTGATCTAAAAACAACGGGCCTAAAAAACCCAGCGCAGCTTAAAGGTTTTACTGGCGAAGCAAACAAGCCAAGTAGCCTTTTGTTAGAAAACAACGGTATGCACTTTGAAATTCAAATCGACCCTAACCACCATATCGGTCAAGTTGATGCTGCCGGTGTTAAAGACGTTTTAATGGAAGCTGCACTGACCACCATTATGGATTGTGAAGACTCGGTTGCAGCGGTAGATGCTGAAGACAAAACCCTTGCTTACAGCAACTGGTTAGGTTTAATGCAGGGCAACTTAGAAGAGCCTGTATCTAAAGGCGGTAAAACGTTTACCCGTAAAATGAATGGCGACCGTGACTACACCAACCCTCAGGGTGAAAGCTTCACGCTACCGGGTCGCTCTTTAATGTTTATTCGTAATGTCGGTCATTTAATGACCAACCCTGCGATTCTGCTAAAAGACGGTTCAGAAATTCCAGAAGGCATTATGGACTGTGCGGTAACCGCGCTCATTGCTAAGCATGATTTGTTAGGTAAAAACCAACTAACCAACTCACGCACTGGTAGCATGTACATAGTTAAGCCTAAGATGCACGGCCCAGAAGAAGTTGAGTTTGCCGATGAATTGTTTGGCAAGGTTGAAGACCTACTTGGCCTAGAACGCTTCACCCTAAAAATGGGCATTATGGATGAAGAGCGCCGTACTACAGTGAACCTAAAAGCCTGTATTCGTGCTGCTAAAGACCGTGTTGCTTTCATTAATACCGGCTTCTTAGACCGTACTGGTGATGAAATGCACACCTCTATGGAAGCGGGCCCGATGATTCGTAAAGGCGATATGAAAGCAGCTAGCTGGATTCATGCCTACGAGCAGTGGAACGTAGATATTGGCCTAAGCACTGGCTTAAAAGGCCGCGCCCAAATTGGTAAGGGTATGTGGGCAATGCCCGATTTAATGGCAGAAATGTTGAAGCAAAAAATTGGTCACCCTAAAGCCGGTGCTAATACTGCTTGGGTTCCTTCGCCAACTGCCGCTACTTTGCACGCCCTACATTACCATCAGGTGAATGTAGCTGAAGTACAAGAAAAGCTGAAATCTCGTGAACGTGCCAACCTAGATGACATACTAACTATTCCTGTAGCAACTGATCCTAACTGGTCAGCTGAAGAAATTCAGCAGGAACTAGATAACAATGCTCAGGGTATTTTAGGTTATGTAGTGCGCTGGGTTGACCAAGGCGTGGGTTGTTCTAAAGTGCCGGATATTAACAATATTGGCCTTATGGAAGACCGTGCTACCCTGCGTATTTCTAGCCAGCACATTGCCAACTGGTTACACCACGGCATTTGCAGTAAAGAGCAAGTGATTGAAACCCTTAAGCGTATGGCCAAAGTGGTAGACGAGCAAAATGCTGCCGACCCTATCTATGTGCCTATGCATAAAGACTTCGATGCATCCGTTGCTTTCCAAGCAGCACTTGAACTGGTCATTGACGGTCGTGCCCAACCCAATGGCTACACCGAACCTGTTCTGCATCGCAGCCGCCTGAAGCTAAAAGCCCAAGGCTAGTAAGTAGCTTTTTTTACCCTAAAGGTTACTGCAATAAAGCCGAGCTTAGCTCGGCTTTATTGTTTTTGCTGTTTGAAATTAGTTCAATCGCTGTAAATTATCACGGCAATTTTAAACTAGCTTCAAAGCCATCTTCACGCCCCTTCGCAGGTGAGTAAAGCACCAGCTTAGTACCAACGCCAAGAGCGATAGTCTGAGCTATAGCCAAACCTAAGCCTGAACCACTGGCCAAAGTTTTGGAGCGCACAAAACGTTCTGTTAAATGCTGCATATCTTCTGCTGGCACAATTGGCCCTGCATTAATAACTCGCAAAACACCTTCAATCGTTAGATGAACTTCCACTGGCTGATTTGCTGCACCATGTTTTAAGGCATTCTCAATCAAATTACGCATTAAAATAGCCAAGGCATCAGGATCAATAAGCGAAAAAACTGGCTTTTTTTCAGGCAAAAATAATTTAACCCTAGCTTTAGCTTCTAAACTTAGCTCACCAAGCAGATAACCCAGTATTTGACCTAGGTCATAAGGTGTTGCAACCAAAAATTCACCTAGGTCAGCCTTAGCCAATTGCAGTAATTTTTCAGATAGATTTGCCAGCTCTTCTAGTGATTTTTCAATGCGTATAATCCGCTCTTTAAAAGTGCTATTAGGGGCTTCATGGCGTAAGCGCTGCACTTGTGCCAAAGCTGCCGCCAAGGGTGTGCGTAACTCGTGGGCGCTATTGGCAGTAAAACTACGTTCTGCTTCTAGGGTAAATCGCAGCCTTGCTAAGAGATGATTCACCGCCTCAGCAATAGGTAGAATTTCAGTGGGTAAATTATTTGCAACCACTGGTGTTAAATCATTCGCACCTCGTGCTTCCAGCGCATTACGATAAGCCTTCACCCCACCTAGGCTATAACCAACAAATAACCAAATACCCAACAGGCTAAGGGGTACTAAAAAAATTAAAGGTAAAAGCAAAAGTTTTAATGACTGCCTTAATGCCTGATTGCGTGAAGCTAAAGGCTCTGCTACTTCAATAAAAATAGTGCCACTAACGGCACTTGCACCATAAAGCCGATGGGTTGCTCTAGTACGCAAGCCTAACTGAGGTTTAGCAGGAAAAACTGCTGCATCTACAGCGTGGGATTGCAGCAAGGGGGTTCCATCAGCACTTCGCACCAGATAGGTGATGTATTCATCGTGGGGGTGTAAAGCAACAACTTGCTGGAGTAGATCGGGGGTTTCACGGTTAAGGATTTCTACTACTGCTAAAGACAACATTCGCTGGGCGACTTCTTCAAGTGAGCTATCTAAAGCTTTGTTAAGCGTTTTAGTCAGCATAGCGGCTATTAATAAGGTTATTGTCAACCATAACACAACCAAACCTAAGGTTAGTCCTACCCCTAAGCGACGCTGCAAACTGATTGGCCTAGATTTCATTGTTTAACCAGTCGATAACCCATACCTCGAACGGTTTCTATTAGGTCATGCCCTAACTTTTTTCTTAGCCGACTTATATGCACTTCAACAGCATTACTTTCTATCTCTGCACCAAAAGCATAAAGGTTATCTTCAAGCTGGGCACGAGATAACAGTGCGCCCGAATGCTGTAAAAGTGCTTCAAATACCGCCCACTCTTTAGCGGTTAAATTGATGCACGTTTCACCACGAGTAATTGCACGACTAACTAAATCAACTTTTAGGTCTTTTAGCTGGATAATAGGGCTGGG
>JAAYGA010000028.1 GCA_012727935.1 Pseudomonadaceae bacterium
ACCGCTTGGCTAGTCACCCGTACTGATATTCGTTTTAAAAAAGCCATTACCCTGTTAGCCGTTATTCCCCTAGCTGTACCTGGTTACGTTATGGCCTATGCCTTGCTAGGTTTGGGTGGCCGTTACGGTATTTTTGCCCAACTATTTGATTGGCAGTTGCCGCGCATTAATGGCTATAGCGGTGCGGTGCTGGCCTTGTCTTTTTATACCTTCTCTTATTTGTTTTTGAACCTGCGTTCTGCCTTGTTAGGCTTAGACCGTAGCCTAGAAGAAAGCGCCCAAGCCTTAGGCTATACGCCAAGACAAATCTTTTTTAAAGTGCTTTTACCCCACCTGGCGCCTGCCCTAATGGCCGGTTGGTTAGTGATAGGCTTATACGTAATGGGTGACTTTGGGGCGGTGGCATTAATGCGCTACGATGCCTTTAGTTACGCCATTTTTACCCAATATTCAGGGGCGTTTGACAGGGTTTATGCCGCTTGGTTGTCGCTAATGCTGCTGGCTTTGGCAGGCAGTTTTGTCATTATGGAAACCTTTGTACTAAAGCGTAAGCGTTTAGCCAGCGTGGGCAGTGGCATCGTTCGCCCCAAAGCACCGGCTAAACTGGGTTGGAAAGCCATTCCTGCTTGGTCATATTTAGGGTTGGTGTTCCTTTGTTCTTCTGGCCTGCCCATTATGATTCTGGCCTATTGGCTTATTTTAGCGCCGCCCGATCTCAGCTTTTTCTTAGCGGTTCCAGCGACTTTTTTACGTTCAGCTATGGCTGCCTTCCCTGCCGCTATTATTGCCGCAGGCTTTGCGTTACCCGTTGCCTACTTATTAGTGCGCTACCCTTCACGCATTTCTACCGCCATTGAACGCTCAACCTACATAGGCTATGCACTGCCGCCTTTAACCTTGGCTTTGGCGATGGTGTTCTTTTCTTTAAACACTGCCTTTTTCCTTTACCAAACGCTGGGCTTATTAATAGTTACTTGGGCTTTAGCCAGCCTTGCTTTAGCCATGGGGCCAATACGCAGCGCCTTGTTACAAACCCGCGCTAACCTAGAAGAAGCCTCGTTTTCTTTAGGGCATAGCGCCCTTAGCACCTTCTGGCGGGTTGTTTTCCCACGTTTGAATCGGGGCATTTTAGCCGCCATTACGCTGGTCTTTCTTTTTTGTATGAAAGAGTTACCCATTACCTTTTTATTAGCGCCCACTGGCTATACTACCCTTGCCGTTACGGTATTTAGCCGCACTTCAGAAGGGTTTATGGCTGAAGCTGCGCCTTTTGCAGCGGCCATTGTTATTTTTTCCAGCCTATCGGTAGGCATGGTTCTCAATCGTGAGAGCAAAAAAACATGAATTTAAAATCAAGCACCTCTACTACTTCAGCCCCCTTAATGCGGGTGGAAGGTTTAAGCAAACGCTACAACCAAGCCGATGAACTGGCTGTTAATCAGGTAAGTTTTGAACTACAGCCCGGTGAAATTATTGCCCTGCTTGGCCCAAGCGGTTGCGGTAAAACCACCACACTAAGAATGTTGGCCGGTTTTGAGCACCCCACCGCTGGGCGTATTTATTTACACGATAAAGACGTGACAGAACTACCGCCACAAAAACGCAATGTGGGCATCGTATTTCAGGACTATGCACTGTTTCCGCACATGACTTTGCTGCGTAATGTCACTTTTGCCATGCTGCACGTACCCAAAGCCGAACAAACGGCCAAGGCAATGCAATGGCTGGCTTTGGTGGGGTTAACTGATTATGCCAAGCGTTATCCACACGAACTTTCAGGCGGGCAACAGCAGCGAGTGGCACTAGCCAGAACCTTGGCGGCTGAACCACAACTAGTGCTGTTAGATGAGCCTTTTTCTAACCTAGATGCTGCCTTGCGTGAAACCACCCGTAAAGAAATGCGTGAGTTATTCAAAAAGGCGGGCACTTCCGTTATTTTAGTAACCCACGACCAAGCAGAAGCCATGACTTTTGCTGATAAAGTCGGCGTAATGCAGCAGGGCAAGCTTATTCAGCTAGATACGCCGCAAGAGGTTTACCAAAACCCAGCCACTGCTTTTGTGGCGAAGTTTTTAGGCCACACTAACCTTTTGCTTGGGCAAGCTTGTGGTAATTTGGCGCATACACCCCTTGGCCCCATTAATCTAAGTAATACTTATGAAGGTGAAGTGCATTTATCGCTGCGCCCAGAAAACCTAGTGCTAACCGCTTGTAATAACCCTAAAGCGGCCAAGGTGATTGACCGCCAGTTTCGTGGTCACGATTACCTTTACGTGTTAGAACAAGACGGCTTGCAGTATTGCGCTATTACACCTAGCCATAACTTTTTTGAGCTAGATAGCCACGTTGCCATTAACAGTGCTCGCTGCGCTTCAATTCTGCCTGACTAGCTTTTAAATTAGCCTTCAAATTAGCTTCTAACCATTCAATACGGTTGAGTAGCTTTTGCTTGGCGGCGGCTTGCCAACTGCTAAAAGGCTGGTGCCAAGCATCACACAAGGCATCAAAAAACTGCTTAGCACGGCCTGTTAGCTGATTTTCAAATAACAGCGCAAAGGTTAAGCGGTGTACATTTAGTTCAAAAGCATCGGTGGCACCGGGCTTGCCGGTTAGGTTGTCAGCACTGATATTAAACGGTCGCCCAACGGCTAACGTAAAACACTGCTCGTAGGCTTGTGGATGCACTTCTACCAACTCAAATGCACGTTGCTGGGTTTCGTTTCGGCCATCGGGCACATACCAATAGCCAAAATCTTCAAGTTTTCTGCGTTCAGCACCAGCCACACACCAGTGGGCGGTTTCATGCAAACCACTTGAAAAAAAACCTCTAGCAAAAATTATTTGGTTATCGGCTTCAGTTAACTTGGCTGGAAGGTAAAGGGGTTCATCGCCGCCTCTTACTAAACGCGTTTTATACTGGGCATAAAAAACCTTTTCAAACACCTTTATAAGCTGTTCGCACTCTAAGTATTCAGAATCAAACATGATGTTCCTACATAAAAATAAGTATTGCCCGTAATTTTACTGCTATTTCAGCAACTAAGCAGTTAAATCCGTTAAAATAGAATTTTATAATTTAAGGCACAAATCCGTATGTCTTTGGCTCTTTTTAAACACTACAACAAACCTTTACTCCTGCTGGCTTTACCTTTATTGGGTGCCCACTTAGCACAAACAGGCATGAGCGTTGCTGACACCATTATGGCAGGCCGTTTAAGTGCAGTAGACTTAGCCGCAGTTGCCGTCGGCTCTAGCGTATTTATGCCTTTGCTGCTGCTGTTATTTGGCACACTTATGGCTACTACGCCTTTGGTGGCCCAAGCCAACGGTGCTGGCAATACACGTATTTTAGCTAGAACCATTCAGCAATCGGGTTGGACTTCTCTGCTAATTATTCTACCCGTAGCTTTTGTTCTTTATAACAGCCGCACTATTTTTGATTTTATGTCGGTTACGCCAGAAGTCGCTAGCCTTGGCGCCAGCTACCTTAAAGCAATCGCTTGGGGTTTGCCCGCAGTGGCTGTTTTTCAAGTATTACGCTGCATGTGTGAAGGCTTAAACCATGCTCGCCCAGTATTACTTATTAGCGTGGCAGGTTTGTTGCTGAATATTCCTCTTAACTACGTTTTAATTTACGGTGAATTTGGTTTTCCAAAGCTTGGCGCTGTGGGCTGTGGTTATGCAACAGCCATGAGTTTCTGGTTTATGGCCGCTTTACTAGGGCTGTATGTTCACCTTGAAAAACGCTACCGCAACTTTGCCATTTTTGGTGTGTTTCATGGCCCTAACTTAAAAGAAATTGGCGGCGTGCTTTGGTTAGGTTTGCCCATTGGCCTGTCTATTTTTGTTGAAGCCTCACTGTTTACAGTAATCACTTTATTTATAGGCGAAATGGGTAAGTTTACTGTGGCAGGGCACCAAGTTGCGCTAAGTTTTACTGGCCTTTTATTTATGGTGCCGCTCAGCTTAGGTTTAGCTTTAACCGTAAAAGTGGGCCATGCAGTGGGGGCAAAACGCCCAACCGAAGCACGTCAAATTGCATTTTATGGCATAGGCTTGGCCTTTTTTATCGCCATTATCTCTTCATTATTTATGTGGTTAGTCGCCGATTTAGTTGTACAACTTTATTCGCCTAACCAAGAAGTTCAGCTGCTGGCCGCAAGCCTGATTCAGCTAGCAGTTTGGTATCAAATTTCTGATGCCATTCAAATTAACGCCGCCGGTGCTTTGCGTGGTTATAAAGACACTCGCATTATTATGCTAATTACACTATTTTCTTATTGGATGATTGGCTTAGCTGGTGGTTGGTGGCTAGCTATGACCGATAACTTTTGGGGCGCACAGGGCGTGTATGGCTTCTGGTATGGCCTAATTGCTGGATTAACCGTTGCTGCCAGTATTCTTATGTGGCGATTGCATTCCACCAGTCGTGTTAGTGTTTAATTGAAGATTAATTGGGGATTATTATGCCTTTAGCTTGCTATTTACAAATACATTATTCAAAAATTCATCACTTAAAAACTCACGGTTCAAAATTACTCATGGGGCTATTGGTTGCCTGTTTAAGCAGTAACGCTTTAGCCCAAGATTGGGCACCCACGCCCCACATCGAGGTTCAGGGTGAAGCACGCCTTAGCCTTGAAGCCGATTTGGTTGATATTCATGCCAGTTTCAGTGCCGAAAATCGTGATTCACAACTGGCTATTCAAGACTTAGAGCAAAATTTTGGTTTGCTATTGCGTAATTTAAAGCGCCAAGTGCCTAAGGGTGCGCGTTTAGAAGCGGGGCAAATTAGTGTTTATCCAAGGCGCACGCAGCGTAACGATACTTGGCAAATTACTGGCTATACCGCTAGCCGTGATTTAAAACTTATTGATTTGCCGGTTGCCGAAGCTGGCAAATGGGTAGAAAAAATTACTGAAGGTAAGCCAAGCCAACTAGGGCCAATGAATTACCACAGCAGCCAAGCCAGCCAAAGCCGTAACCCAGCTTTGGAAGGTTCTTTAAAAGATGCCCAAGAAAAAGCACAGCTGATGGCTAAAAGCTTAGGGCAAAACCTAGGCCGCGCTTTACAAATACAAGAAACCAGCAGCCCTAGGGTTGCCGTTACTGCGCAAAGAATGATGATGGCAGCCGATTCGGTCAATGAATCAATAACGCCTGAACTTGCCCCAGGCAAAGTGGAAGCCAACGCCCGTGTTAGGGTTATCTTTGAGCTATTAAACTAACTGAGTTTACCTTTCTTGATTGGGTTTACCTTTGACAAGGCAACCGCTACCATACTGTATAGACAACTAGTGCTGGTTAACTAGCCAGCCATAAATACAGCAGAAGTTAATAAGGTAGAGGTTGCCATGTTAAAACTAACTAAACGCCAGCAACAAGTATTAGACATAGTAAAAGATTGTATGCGCGAAAAAGGTATGCCCCCTACCCGTGCAGAAATTGCTAAAATTTTGGGCTTTAAATCGGCTAATGCTGCCGAAGAGCATTTAAAAGCCCTTGCCAAAAAAGGTGCTATTGAAATTTTAGCGGGCACTTCACGTGGCTTGCGCCTTATTCAACCAGAACAAGAAGGCATACCAGTATTAGGCCAAGTAGCCGCTGGAAGCCCTGTATTAGCCGCAGAAAACATTGCTTTTCACCTAGATATCAACCCCCATGCCTTTCGTAAAAAAGCCCATTACCTACTTAAAGTTAAAGGTTTAAGTATGAAAAACATTGGCATTATGGAAGGTGATTTATTAGCAGTTCACCGCAGCACCGAAGTTCCACGCAATGGGCAGCTAGTGGTGGCTAGAATTCAAGATGAAGTAACCGTTAAACGTTTTAAAAAGGAAGGGCATTGGGTTTGGTTATTACCAGAAAACGATGACTTTGAACCCATTAAAGTCGATTTACGTGAAGAAACCTTAGAAATTGAAGGTATCGCTGTTGGCCTTATTCGTGATGACTTAAATGCTAGTTTTCATTAACTTTTTATATGGCTTAAACCGCATAAAAAAACCCACCATTAAGTGGGTTTTTTGTTACTGCTTTGTTTAGTAGCAACCTTCTATTCTTTATCGGCTACTGCTTTAGTTACTTTTTTAGCCGCTGCTTTAGGTTTGGCCTTGGGCTTGTCTTGAATCACCCATTTAGAACCATCGTAAAACGCTTGAAAGCCAGTCGATTTACCGTCTTTTTCTGCCTGAACATACTGCTCTTTGGTTTTACGCGAGTAACGAATAACCGTTGGGTTGCCTTCGGTATCCTGCTCGGGCGCATCTAAAAGATAGTGGTGCTTAGGGTCTATTTCTGCCTTATGTGGCTTAATTTCACTGACTAGCGGTGGGCGTGTTTCGCGCATTTTAGGAAACTGACTTGCGGCCAAGAACATGCCACTAGCACCATCACGCAAAACGTAATGGTCTTCTACCTTTAAGCATTTCAGCTCTGGCATAGGCACAGGGTCCATCTTAGGCGGCGCAGCTTCGCCACTGCGTAACAGCTTGCGAGTGTTTTTACATTCGCTATTAGTACAACCAAAATACTTACCAAAACGGCCGGTTTTTAGCTGCATTTCACTGCCACACTTATCACAATCTAGCGTGGGGCCTTCATAACCTTTTAAGCGGAAAGTGCCTTCTTCAACCTGATAACCCGTGCAATCTGGGCTGTTCCCACACACATGCAGCTTGCGCTTTTCATCAATAATAAAGCTTTCCATTGCTGTGCCGCACACTTGGCAACGGCGTTTAGCCCTTAGTGCATTGGTTTCGGCTTGCTCGTCATCGTCTTCGCCCACAAACTCATCGGCAGACACCAAATTAATGGTGGTTTTGCAGCGTTCTTTAGGTGGCAAGGCATAGCCAGAACAGCCTAAGAAAGTGCCTGTAGAAGCGATACGTATTTGCATGTGACGACCACAGGTTGGGCAGGCTAAATCTGTGTCCACAGGCTGATTAGGCCGCATACCCTCGGTTGTATCCTGCGCCTTTTCTAGCTGCTTTTTAAAGCCAGCATAGAATTTGTCTAAGAGGGTTACCCATTTTTCTTCACCTTGAGCCACCGCATCAAGCGAGTCTTCCATTCGGGCAGTAAAGCTAAAATCTAACAAATCTTGGAAGGATTCAACTAGGCGGTCGGTAACAATGTCGCCCATTTTTTCAGCATAAAAGCGACGATTTTCAACCTTGGCATAACCACGGTCTTGAATGGTTGAAATAATCGCAGCATAGGTAGAAGGGCGGCCTATGCCCTGTTTCTCTAACTCTTTAACTAACGCCGCTTCAGTAAAGCGTGCTGGTGGCTTAGTAAAGTGCTGGCGTGGGTCTAGCTTTTGCAGGCTTAATTGCTCGCCCACTTTTAAATCGGGCAATACCTGATCTTCACCCTGCTTACCGCTCGCGGCTTGAATGCGTGTAAAGCCATCGAACTGCATAACACGGCCTTTGGCTTTTAATTCGTACTCTGCGGCAGTAACGGTAAGCGTGGTGGATAAATAACGCGCCGGTGGCATTTGGCAAGCCACAAACTGCCGCCAAATTAGCTCATACAAACGCTGGGCATCCCGCTCTACCGTGGTACCTAAATCTTTACCCTGCACCTTAACGCCTGAAGGACGAATGGCTTCGTGCGCTTCTTGTGCGCCGTCTTTACTGGAATAAACCTGCGGCTCCTCGGGCAAATACTCAGCACCCAATTCCTTGGCTATCCAGTCACGGCAATCGGCGACGGCATCTTGGGAAAGGTTGGTCGAATCGGTACGCATATAGGTAATGTGACCGGCTTCGTATAAACGCTGCGCTAGAGTCATGGTTTTTTTAACCGAAAACCCTAAGCGTGTGCTGGCAGCTTGTTGCAAAGTTGAAGTAATAAAAGGCGCAGAAGGGCGGCTGCTAGTTGGCTTGTCTTCACGGCTTACAACCTTATAAACCGCAGGCTGAAGCACTGCCAAAGCTGCATCGGTTTCTGCTTGGCTATTGGGGCGAAACGCTTTGCCCGCTTGCTTTGCCACAGCACAGGCAAGTTCAATGGCTTGTTCATTTTTTAAGTGCGCCGTTACATCCCAATATTCTTCAGGAATAAAGGCACGTATTTCGCGTTCACGCTCAACAATAATGCGTACCGCAACCGATTGCACACGGCCAGCAGACAAGCCACGCGCCACCTTTGCCCAAAGCAAAGGCGAAACCATATAGCCCACCACCCTATCTAAAAAACGCCTTGCTTGCTGGGCATGAACACGGTTCATATCTAACATGCTGGGCGA
Organism: Pseudomonadaceae bacterium; assembly: GCA_012727935.1. GTDB lineage: Bacteria > Pseudomonadota > Gammaproteobacteria > Pseudomonadales > Halomonadaceae > Marinospirillum. The sequence goes on from JAAYGA010000028.1 coordinate 8,255, forward strand.
TTCAAAAGCTTGAGTAATGGCTTTCTTAGTTATTTCGTTAAATACCACGCGACGGTAGCGAGAATCATCGCCCCCCAAGGTTTCCCGCAGGTGCCAAGCAATGGCTTCCCCTTCGCGGTCCAAGTCCGTGGCTAGATAAATCATGTCAGCGTCTTTGGCTAACTTTTTTAATTCATCAACCACTTTTTCTTTGCCGGGCAATATTTCGTACTGTGCCGACCAGCCATCTTCAGGGTTAACCCCCATGCGCGTAAAAAGCTGTTGTTGTGCTTTGCGCTTTTTTTCTTCAGCAGTAATACCTTTATTGCTAGTTCGTGCAGCCGTTGTTTTGCCGCTACCGCTAACAGGTAAATCGCGAATGTGACCAACGCTGGACTTAACAATAAACTCACTGCCCAAGTATTTGTTAATTGTTTTAGCTTTGGCCGGTGATTCAACAATGACCAGTGATTTACCCATTCCGCTTTATATCCCATTGACTTATATAGAAAAGCTTAAAATAACCTAGTAAAGGTTGACTACAGTAACCTAGAGTGAGTTAGGTTTCCAGCCTGCTTAAGTAAAAGGCTAAAAAGCAGCTAAGCTATAACTAAGCTACAAAAAACAGCCAGTCCCTATTTTGCGCCACTGGAATTAAACGCCCACTAGTGGTAGAACTACCTAAAAACAGCAACCCTTTGGTCTTTTAAATGATTAAAAAAAAGTTATGCCTTTTAGCCTTACCCTTTCTTTTTGTGCAGCCTAGCCTAGCAGAAGATAACGCGACTGCAAAAATGCTAGTGGGTGAATGGCGTTGTGAACAAAAGCTAACACCTGAAGAAGGTATCAGCCTAAAAATAGAATACATTCAACTCTTTACTGCCCAGCACAATTTCACCCTAGATGGCAGCATGAAGATGAAATTCACAGTAGAAGAAATGAATCAAATGCTGGGCGGTGATAGCCTTAACTACCTTTTTGAAGGCAGTGGTAGCTGGTCAGTAAAACCAGGTTACTTAACAATAAAAACTGAAAACGCTACCATGAAACCTAACAGCCCCATTGCAGAACAACTGCATAAAGCTGGCATTTTAGATGTTAACAAACTAAGAGAAATGCAAAGCGAAGATGCCTTTATTATTAATAAACTAACTAAAAATGCTTTGCAACTAACCCACACCAAAGAAAACTTCACTACCGAATGTAGCCGTAACTAGCAAAGCTTAGCTTAAAAAACTTAGCTTAAAAAAGACTGGGCTGCAATAACTCAGCAACCTCGGAACTGGCTGCTTGCAAAGCCTCTTCTTTTGCCTTTAAAATTCGCACCTTCCGCTGCTGACATAAATGCACCACTTGGCGCTTGTCGGCAGCCGTTAACTTAAGCCAATACAAGCGTTCTTCACGAGAACGAAAACACCCCTTACAATAACCCCTGTTATTCGCTTCACACACACCAATACAGGGGCTGGGAATTTCAAAGAACTCTAGCTGCTGCATAATTTATGGCCTTCTAAACCTAAGCTTTACTAAATAACCAAAAATCAACTAAAAAACCAACTAAAAATTTACTTTTTTTTGCTTCACACCCTTGATTTTTAGCAAGCTCATGCGGCGTATGGCTTACAGAAAATCTTTAAAAAACCAGCCAGCAAAATTTCATATCTAAACCTTTACTCCACTCTATGTAGACTTCCATAAAAAGATAAACACTATATAATGTGTTACTCAAAAAATCACAGCCTTACAGCAGTACTCGTAATTATTCAAGTATTACTGAAAAAAACCCCAAGGATTTATTATGACAGACTTTAAAACCATAAAAGTAACCAAGCGCGATGGTCGCCAAGAATTGATTGATTTGGATAAGATTCATCGCGTGCTTGATTGGGCTGCTTTGGGTTTAGAAAATGTCTCTGTATCTCAGGTAGAACTCAAGTCACACATTCAGTTTTACAAGGGTATTCGCACCCGTGATATTCATGAAACCATTATAAAGTCTGCTGCTGATTTAATCTCCGAAGATACCCCCGACTACCAATACCTAGCGGCACGTTTGGCTGTTTTTCATCTGCGTAAAATTGCCTATGGTGAGTTTGAACCACCTCACCTCTTTGACCATGTCACTAAACTAACCAATGAAAAGCGCTACGATAGCCATATTATTCGTGATTACGATAAAGCAGACTTTGATGAGCTGAACGATTACCTAGACCACGACCGTGATATGAGCTTCTCCTACGCGGCAATTAAGCAGCTAGAAGGTAAGTACCTAGTTCAAAACCGAGTCACTAAAGAAGTTTATGAAAGCCCCCAGATGCTCTACATCCTTATCGGTATGTGCCTGTTTGCCGACTACCCTAAAGCAACCCGTTTAAGCTACGTTAAACGCTTTTACGATGCAATTTCACTGTTTAAAATCTCTTTACCTACACCTATTATGGCCGGTGTGCGTACACCTTCACGCCAGTTTAGCTCTTGCGTACTTATCGAGTGTGATGACAGCCTAGATTCCATCAGTGCCACCACTTCAGCCATAGTTAAATACGTTTCTTTACGTGCCGGTATTGGTATCAATGCAGGCCGTATTCGTGCTATCGGCAGCCCCATACGTGGCGGTGAAGCCCAGCATACAGGCTGCATCCCTTTCTTTAAGCTTTTCCAAGCCGCAGTTAAGTCTTGTTCACAAGGCGGTGTGCGTGGCGGTGCTGCCACCCTTTTCTACCCTATATGGCACTTAGAAGTAGAGTCTTTATTAGTACTTAAAAACAACCGCGGTGTAGAAGAAAACCGTGTCCGTCATATGGATTACGGCGTACAGCTAAACAAGCTAATGTACCAACGCCTAATTAAAGGCGGGAATATCACCCTTTTCTCACCTCATGAAGTACCTGGCCTTTACGATGCTTTCTTTGAAGACCAAGAGGAATTTGAGCGCCTTTATGTGCAATACGAACAAGATAAAAGCATTCGTAAACGCAGCATGCCAGCCATAGAGCTTTTCTCATTAATGATGCAAGAGCGTGCCAGCACTGGTCGTATTTATATTCAAAACGTAGACCACTGTAATACGCATAGCCCGTTCGACCCTAAGGTTGCACCGATTCGTCAATCTAACCTTTGTTTAGAAATTGCCCTGCCAACCAGCCCGCTCAATAACATTAATGATGCCGATAAAGAAATTGCCCTGTGTACACTTTCGGCCTTTAACCTAGGCGCACTAGAAAGCTTAGACGAATTAGAAGAACTAGCAGACCTAACTGTAAGAGCACTCGATTCACTGCTTACCTACCAAGACTACCCGTTAGCAGCAGCGCGTAATGCCACCATGAAGCGCCGCACTCTAGGTATTGGAGTAATTAACTACGCCTACTATCTAGCTAAAAATGGCTTAAAATATTCTGATGGTTCAGCCAATGCGCTAACCCATAGAACCTTTGAAGCCATTCAGTACTACCTGCTTAAAGCGTCTAACAATTTATCTAAAGAATTTGGTCCTTGTACTGCTTTTGATGAAACCACTTACGCACAAGGTATTTTACCGATTGATACCTACAAAAAAGACCTAGATGCTATTTGCCAAGAGCCACTGCATTTAGATTGGGAAACCCTACGGGCCGATATAGTTAAACATGGCTTGCGTAACTCTACCCTGTCTTCTTTAATGCCTTCAGAAACCTCTAGCCAGATTTCTAACGCTACCAATGGCATAGAGCCACCCCGTGGGTTAGTGACTATCAAACAGTCTAAAGACGGTATTCTAAAGCAGGTAGTGCCGGGTTATGCAGAACTTAAAGATAAGTACGAACTGCTTTGGAACATTCCTAACAACGAAGGCTACCTGCACCTAGTCGGTATAATGCAGAAGTTTGTCGACCAAGCCATTTCTGCCAATACCAACTACGACCCCCAGCGTTTTGAAGGCGGTCGAGTACCTATGCAACAACTATTAAAAGACCTATTAACTGCCTATAAATTTGGCCTAAAAACCTTGTATTACCAAAACACACGCGATGGCGCAGATGATAGCCAAAGCGATATGGACGATGATTGCGCTGGTGGCGCCTGCAAGATTTAAGGGTAAATAACCATGAGATACAGTACTTTTTCTAAAATTGACAACGACCAGCTCAAAGAACCTATGTTCTTTGGGCAACCCGTTAACGTTGCTCGTTACGACCAACAAAAGTACCCGATATTTGAACAGCTTATAGAAAAGCAATTATCATTTTTCTGGCGTCCAGAAGAAGTCGATGTCTCGCAAGACCGTTCCGACTATCGCAATCTGCCAGAACATGAAAAACATATTTTCATTAGCAACTTAAAATACCAAACGCTACTCGACTCCATTCAGGGTCGTAGCCCTAACGTAGCATTTTTGCCGCTAGTATCTATACCCGAGCTAGAAACCTGGATAGAAACTTGGTCTTTTTCAGAGACTATCCACTCACGCTCTTATACACATATTATTCGTAATATTATTAACGACCCAGCCGTAGTTTTTGATGATATTGTCCGCAACCAACACATTATTAAACGGGCTGGCGATATCTCTAAATATTACGATGCCTTAATCCACGACAGCTTGCTCTACACCAAGCTAGGTGCAGGCACCCATACCATTAATGGCGAAACTCACGAAATCAGCCTCTTCGAGCTAAAGCGCAAGCTTTACCTTTGTATGGTGAGCGTTAACGTACTAGAAGCCATACGTTTTTATGTTAGCTTTGCTTGCTCTTTTGCTTTTGCCGAGCGCCGCTTAATGGAAGGTAATGCTAAAATCATTCGCTTAATCGCCCGTGATGAAGCACTGCACCTAGTTGGCACTCAGCACATCATCAATATTTTAAAATCAGGTAATGATGACCCAGAAATGGCTGAAGTCGCCCGCTCTTGCCACCAAGAAAGCATTGAAATTTTTAGGCATGCCGCCCAACAAGAAAAAGAATGGGCAAGCTACCTATTTAAAGACGGCTCTATGATAGGCCTTAATAAAGGTATTCTTGACCAATACATTGAATACATCACCAACCACCGCATGAGCGCAGTAGGTTTAGAGCCTATCTTCGAAAATGCCACGCATAACCCCATTCCTTGGATTAACGCTTGGCTAATGTCAGATAACGTACAAGTAGCACCACAAGAAGTAGAAGTGAGTTCTTACTTGGTGGGTCAAATCAATTCAGAAATTTCTGCTGACGACCTAGGCGATTTTGAGCTGTAATATGAAAAAAGCGATTCAAATCAGCACCGAAGACCTAGTATTTCAACTAGACCCTTCAGAAACCCTGCTTGAAGGCCTAGAACGTACCGGCCATCAAGTAGAATACCAATGCCGCAGTGGTTACTGCGGTTCTTGCCGTGTAACTCTGCACTCTGGCCGTGTTGAATATTCACAACAGCCCTTAGCTTATTTAAGGCAGGGAGAAATTCTACCCTGCTGCTGCCAACCGCTTGAACCACTTGAAATTAGCGTGGGCTTAATTACACCAGTAAAAAAAAGCGCCTGAGAAGGCGCTCGATTAGTATAGAATTAGCTTAATTTTAGTACGCATTGACTCATTAAGAATCAAACTCCCAATGATCGGTTGCCTCACCTAAAATCAAACCCTACTGGATTGGTATTAGGTGAGCTATGAGCAAGATAATGAGCCTTTCTGCACCTCGTGAAATGTTATTGAGTATCCGTGAACGTTACTTATTGGCAAAGCGCACCGAAAGAACAAAGATTCTTGATGGCTTCGTAGCACCACTGAATTTCAGTAAGCGTAACAGCAACCCCACCTATTTAATCTAGCGACAACTATCTTGGCCGGTTTTTTTGCTTAAAGTTTGATGGTCCAGGGCAGCAAATGATCGAGTTTGTCGTTTTCTTTGCAGTGCGGTAGTTGCTCAAACAAAGCCGTTAAGTAAACGCTGGGTTGGATGCCATTGGCTTTGGCTGTTTCAACTAAACTGTAAAGTAATGCGCTGGCATGGGCACCACTTCGGGTGTTGGAGAAGAGCCAGTTTTTTCTTCCGATCACGAAGGGTTTAATTGCTCGTTCTGCACGATTGTTGTCGATAGCGGCTTCACCTTGCTCAAGGTGAACCTGCAGCTTATCCCATTGATTTAAGGTGTACTGAACAAATTAATTAAGCGGACAACTAGTGTGACGGAGGGGTGAACCCGTATCTTTTGGAGCACTTTGTTAGGCAGTCTATCAGTTTCCACCCTTTGGCCCCATAACCGTGTCAACAAGTTGTCCAGAGAACAACATTCCCAAGTGCCCATCGTCCAAGGATAACCCTAAATCTCGTTGGTTTAGGAAATCGCGAACTTGCTTCTGAATTTTCTCGTTCAAGCAAGAAATCACATAATCAATAAACTCATCGACAACCTCGCGTTCGTGATTTATTACGTCCAACCCAACGGAACGTTGAGCAACACCAAATGCTCTTTCCCACATAGTTGAATAGGATTTAAAAATAGGCACGTGACCGTTAAAATAGAGCTCATTAAACTTGAGTTTATCGACGACAATATTACCGTGAAGAAGGTCATTTCTTTCATTAACTAGAGAGTGGTAGCGCCTACAAGCCACATGCGAATAGTCAATGTTGCGCTCAAATCCTAGGCAATTATGAGAAAGTGCTCTAACTCGAACATCGATAGGCTGACGGATAAGATTTTCTCGAAGCCGATCATCAGCTTTGAGTTCTGGTTTCATCTGCATGTACATCAGAAGATTGACAAAAGCCTCGGCCATTGACACAGGCAACATAGACCTTATGCCAAAGCAAAGACCTGTTGCACGAGGAATTGTTTGGGCATGACTGTTCCATACCGTTGACCATTCCTCAGGATTCTCAAAGTCCGCCAGAGACTCGAGTTGATCCGCTTTGCCTGGGACATCTAATGAGTCTAACTCCTTGACCAAACTGTCAATTGCCGTACGAATTCTCTGGTAAGGATTGATGAACTCAACCCAATGCTCCAGTTTGTTACGTATCTCCCCCATTTCTCTTCCATGTTGAGGAAAAGAACCCTTGATGTCCTCAATCAGGATATCAAGCGATTCAGGCTCTAATGCCGGACCGGAAATCCAAATCTCAGTTCGAAAATGTTGCCCCTGAAATAGGAAAAATCGCTTCTCAGTTCGTAATGTCCATTCCCAGTGGATGAGGTTTTCGTAGTGATCAGCTCGGATAAAGTTTTGAATCCCGTTCGGTGGGCCAAAACGTGCGTATAAATAGCGTAAGCGTAACAGCAACCCCACCTATTTAATCTAGCGACAACTATCCTGACCGGTTTTATTGCTTAAAGTTTAATTGCCCAAGGCAGTAAATGATCGAGTTTGTCGTTTTCTTTGCAGTGCGGC
>JAAYGA010000029.1 GCA_012727935.1 Pseudomonadaceae bacterium
ATGCCTCAAGTAAGCAACCCTAATAGGCTAATTGTATTACTAGCCGCCCTAGTTGCCTTTGGCCCGCTGTCTATAGACATGTATTTGCCTAGCCTGCCCTTAATCGCTTCAGATTTACAAGCAAGCCAAGCCGATATTCAGCTAACCATTAGTGCTTTTTTAGTGGGTCTTTTTTTTGGGATGCTGTTTTATGGCCCGCTTTCAGACAAGTTTGGGCGAAGAAAACTATTGCTAGGCGGCATTACACTTTATTTAGTAGCCAGCATTGGTTGTTTTTTAGCCACCAGTGCCGAAACTTTAATTCTGGCTCGTTTTCTACAAGCTTTAGGTGCTGCGGCTGCTTCAGTGCTGGCACGCGCCATCGTCAGAGACCTTTTCCCTATTAATGAAGCGGCAAGAGTGCTGTCGTTAATGCACCTAGTCACCATGATAGCGACTTTAATTGCCCCTTTAATTGGCGGCTATTTAATTCTAATTGCTGGCTGGCGTTCACTGTTTCTTGTGTTGTTTGTGTTTGCCGCTCTGGTTTTGCTTTTTACTAGCTGGAAAATACCAGAAACCCATCACGGCGCTTCTCGTGGTACGAGTCTTGGTGCTGTTTTTAAAGCCTACCTACAAATTCTTTTACAGCCAGTAGCGGTTGGCTACATCCTTTGTATGTCGCTCACTTTTGCTGGCATGTTCGCCTTTATTACGGCTTCACCTTTTGTGTATATCGAATATTTTGGTGTATCGCCACAAACCTACGCTTGGCTTTTTAGCTTAAATATTGGCGGTATTATTCTGCTGGTTAGCTTAAATGCACGCTATGTAGGGCATTTTGGAACACAGCGGTTATTAGTCGCTGGCGCTGGCCTAGCTGCCACTTCTGGGTTGCTGCTCCTGTTTGCAGGCTTAACAGACATAGGCGGCTTAACCTTGGTTGTGTTGGCTTTGCTGGGCTTTGTGAGTGTTACCGGTGTGCTGGGTGCTAATTGCATGGCAAGCTTACTGGCAAGCTTTCCAGACCGTGCTGGTGCGGCCGCTGGCATTGCCATAGCGGCTCAATTTGGCTTAGGCGCACTAGCCAGCTTTTTAGTTAGCAGCCTACACGATGGCACTCCTTTTACCATGGCGTTATTAGTCGGGCTAACCGGTGTTGGTTCTTTTGCTGCGCTATTACTTACCCGTAAAAAATCAACTAGCTAGGTTGTTCTAACTAGAAGAGTTGCTTTTGTCGTGTTGACAAAACTTAATATGTTAATTAGATTTAGTTAACACCCTTAGAGAGGTAGCAAGATGCCCCATTTTATTGTTGAGTATTCTGGCAATTTACATGACCGCGTAGAATTTCAGCCACTTTTCAAACAACTACATGAGTACATTGTTTCTACTGGTGCTTTTCCTTTAGGTGGTGTGCGTAGTCGTGCCATTCGCTGCAATGACTTTCGAGTTGCCGATGGTCGTGAGGATTTTGCCTTTCTTAACTTGAATTTAAAGATAGGCCATGGTCGAGACATGGATCTTAAAAAGACAGTTGCTGAAAATGTTTTCAAAATTTTATGCGATTGGATGCAGCCCATTACCGATAAAAGCTATTGCCAAATTTCTTTTGAAATGACTGAACTTGATCCAGTGCTTAAGTTCAACAAAAACAACATTCACCCTCTTTTTACTAACCAGTAAACAGGTGCTTTTACAATGGGTTCTTTTACAAGAGCAATAAAATGCAGGGGGTAAACTTCAATTAGCATCAGACTGTTTATTAAACAACCAATGAAAGAAGCTTTATAAACCCTAATTATTAGCTTCGAGTCGTGTAAGACAATAAAAAAACTAGCGGAGACACGCCATGAAAGTAACCAGTAAATCCTTTAAGACTTTTGCAGCAGCAACCTTGTTATCCATTGGTATGGGTAGTTCAGC
>JAAYGA010000219.1 GCA_012727935.1 Pseudomonadaceae bacterium
GTGTCTGATTCTTGGCCCGGTTTTAAGTACCAAGTATCCGCATCTAAGTCTTCGTTTTGAATGCGATAAACATCTAAGGCTATTTCTAAATAGCTTCTTAGTTCTTTATCCATCTCATCATCCGCTAACTGTTCAACGAGCTTGGCTGAAACGTCAGGGCGGTGTGAAGCCAGTTCTAATAAACGGTGGCGACCGGCTTCTAGTTCTATTTCTGCGGCTTGGCGCGTGGCTTTGACTTCAGGCAAGAAGTCATCGGCATCAAGAATGCCTTCTAATAGGTTGTGCAATTCTTCTTGGTATTGCTGCCAAAGCGTTGCACCCACGGGGCGAGGGTGGGTGAACTGATCTAAACCTGCTTCGCCACACCAAGCTAGCCAGTGTTCTTGTGGCGTATCGGTTAAATAGGGCACATGAATTTTAACCGTTTCGGTTTGACCAATGCGGTCTAGGCGGCCAATGCGCTGTTCTAATAAATCGGGGTGTGAAGGCAAATCAAACAGCACTAGGTGGTGTGCAAACTGAAAGTTACGCCCTTCACTGCCTATTTCAGAACAAATTAGAATCGGTGCGCCGTCTTCGTCATCAGCAAACCAAGCTGCTGCACGGTCACGTTCAATCAGCGGCATGTCTTCATGGAATACAGCCGTTAAAATACCGGCTCTACGGCGCAGCGCATCGCTTAAATCGAGTGCGGTATCGGCATGGGCGCAAATAAGCAGCACTTGTTCATCACGCAATTCGCCCAGTTTTTCAAGCAACCAATCAACCCGTGGATCAAAGCTCCACCAACTGCCTTCTTCACGTTTTTGAATGGCGTAAAGGCGCTCTGGATAAAGGCCAGCATAGGGCCAATTTTGCCCTGTTAAGGCAGCGGCCATAAGCTGTTTATGCGGCTCGTTATATTCTTCTAACACTTCTTTATAAACGGCTGGGCAATCTAAGGCGACGGGGAAAACTTTACGCTCAGGAAACCCTGGCACACTGGCACGGCGGTTACGGAATAACACTCGGCCTGTACCGTAGCGGTCTAATAGCTGTTCGGTAAGCTGCTGGCGAGCTGAATCACGCTGGGCATCGTCACTTTGTGGATTGTCCAATAAGTCTAACAGCGCCAAACTATCGCCACTTAAGCGTTCTTGTAAGGCGGTTAAATCTTCTGGTTCAAGTGGTTGCTGGGCTTCTAATCGGGCAATGGCCGTGGCGCAGGTGCGGTAACCGTCTTCTTCTGCTAAAAATGCGTCAAGGCTGGGGTAACGAGCGGGGTCAAGTAATTGCAGCTGGGCAAAGAAGCCCGTTTCACCCGATTGTTCAGGCGTGGCTGTTAGCAATAATAAGCCAGGGGTAGGTTCTGCTAGCTGGCGCACGCATTCGTATTCAGGGCTAGCTTCATCGGGTGACCAACGTAGGTGGTGTGCTTCATCAACAATCAGTAAATCCCAATCTTCAGCAAGCGCTTGCTGCATGGCTGGCTCATCATGGGTTAGCCAATTAATACTGGCTAAGGCGATAGTCGCATCGGCAAAAGGTGCGCCTGTGGCTTGGGCGCGGTCTGCATCTACCAAAGTAACTGGTAAACCAAAACGGCGCAGTAATTCCACCAACCACTGGTGGCATAAACTACCGGGAACTAAAATTAACGCACGGCGGGCACGGCCAGTAATCAGCTGTTGGTGCAGAATTAAACCGGCTTCAATGGTTTTACCTAAACCCACTTCATCGGCTAACAAAACTCTGGGCGCTAAGCGCCGCCCCACTTCATGAGCGATATACAGCTGGTGTGGAATCAGCCCCACTCTAGGGCCACGCAAACCACGCATGGGGTCTTTAGCTAAACGGGTTTGGGCTTGGCGGCTAAGTGCGCGCAACATAAATTCATTATTACGGTCAATTTGACCTGTTAACAACCGCTCTCTTGGGCCTTGAAAACGAATTTGTGAATCCAGCTGAGTTTCCATCAGCTCAAGCGGTTCACCTTGGTCATCTTCACCAAAATAAACCAATAAGCCATCAAGGGATTCGGTTTCTGCAACTCGCATACTCCAGCCGTCTTGATGCGTGACTTGATCGCCTTCACTAAAAACAACGCGAGTTAAGGGGGCAGTAGAGGTGGAATAGGTACGTGTTTCACCGTTGTGATTAAACAACAGGGTTACACTGCGCCGGTCACACTGCAAAATAGTACCTAGTCCTAGCTCAATTTCAGCATCACTGATCCAGCGTTGACCAGGAACAAAAACAGGGTGTTGGGCAGAAGTAGCAGACATCAAAAAAGCCTCCTAAAAGCGGCTTGTATGGAAACGGGGGTGCTATTCTAGCGGATCCAGCTACTTAGCCCAAGGATGTAAAAATTGGGCTAAAAAATTGGCTAGAACTAAAATTAATCAACGGGCGTTAAGCGCAGTTCTTTTGGCATAGAAAAAGTAATGTTTTCTGGGCGACCTGGCAACTCTTTAGGGGGTTGTGCGCCCCAATGAATGAGTTGGTTAATGACATCGCGCACAATAATTTCTGGCGCAGAAGCCCCAGCAGTAATACCGATAGATTGAGCGGAATCTAGCCATTCTTTTTTTAGGTCATCGGCACCGTCAATTAAAAAAGCTTTAGCACCCATGCGCTCGGCCAATTCACGTAAACGGTTTGAATTAGAACTGTTAGGGCTGCCAACCACTAGCACTAAATCTGAGGTTTCAGCTAACATTTTAACGGCATCTTGACGGTTTTGCGTGGCGTAACAGATATCATCTTTGCGTGGGCCGCTAATGCTAGGGAAGCGGTGGCGCAAAGCATCAATGACCCGTGCCGTATCATCCATAGATAAAGTGGTTTGGGTAACATAGGCTAGGCTTTCTGGGTTATTCACGACTAGGTTAGCAACGTCAGTTTCACTTTCAACTAGGTAAATATGCCCACCGTGGCTAGCATCATAACGCCCCATAGTGCCTTCAACTTCTGGGTGACCTGCATGACCAATTAATACGCAGTCTTGGCCTGAACGTGCATAGCGCAAAACCTCCATGTGTACTTTTGTAACAAGTGGGCAGGTGGCATCAAAAATCTTTAAATTACGGCGTTCAGCTTCTTGCTCTACTGCTTGAGAAACACCGTGAGCAGAAAAAATAATAATAACGTTATCAGGTACTTCATCAAGTTCATCGACAAAAACAGCACCACGTTCGCGCAGTGTTTCGACTACAAAGCGGTTGTGTACCACTTCATGACGAACATAAATGGGTGGACCGAACACATCCAGCGCCCGGTTAACAATTTCAATGGCGCGGTCAACACCGGCACAAAAGCCGCGTGGATTAGCCAGCTGGATGCTTTTATTCATGAAAGTTTTCTACCTTAACTACTGAAGTGTTACTGGATTAACATCTAAGATTTCAACTTTGAATGTTAGCGTGCGTCCAGCTAGGGGGTGGTTAAAATCGACTTCAACTTGGCGCTCATTAATTTCAGTGATAACGCCGGGCAATTCACCGCCTGCTTTATCAGCAAAGCCAATAATCATGCCTTCTTCTAATTCATCAATGTTGGCAAAGCTGGCACGGGCAAGCTGCTGTACGTTACTTGGGTTGTGTTGTCCAAAAGCTTTTTCAGGTAAAACGGTAAAAGTTTTTTGATCGCCTGCTACTAGGCCATGAATGCAAGCCTCAAAACCTTCGGGCAAATTACCGTCCCCAATGGTGAGTCGTGCGGGTTCTTTTTCAAAAGTAGAATCGACAGTTTCACCGTCTTCAAGTAATAGAGCAAAGTGAAGTGAAACTTGTGTACCTGCACTAATTTTTAAGTTATTCATAATGTTTTTCCAGCAAAATTAACAAAAAATAAATCTTAGCATGATTGCTGATTAGTTACCTGCTAGCGGTAGGCATAAAAAGTTAAGCAATCTTGTTTGGTAAGCTGGTGTTTTTTTATTTGTTAGGTAATTTAATGTTTTTGGTAAAAAGTGAATATAGACTGATATTTTAGTTGTAAGTTAAGTATTATTACTAAATGTAAACAGGGTGCTAAAGCATCAAAGGTGTGACTTGAATAAGTTAAGTTAGAGGGGTGGGGTGTTATGAGCAAGAGCAATGAATCGTCCGGATTGTTTAATTGGACATTAGGAAAGCAAATTTTGGCAGGTTTTGTTGCAGTGCTTGCCATCCTAACAATGTTAGGCGTAACAGCCATTGTTAACCTAAATGAAATACGTGAGAAATTCGACGGGCTGTTGCAGGCAACTCAGGTAGAACGTTTTGCTTACCTAACCATTATGGATGAAAAAAACTATCTACTAGAAGCCAAAGAACAAACACACCAAAGCGCACTGAATAATATGAATATTATTATTGGTGCGTTAGATAAAATAGATGCCACCAGTGACGATCAAAATTTATTGCGCCGTTCAAAAGCTGCGCGTGACGGCACAAGTGAATACCGTAAAGGCTATGATGCTGGCGTAAAAGCTTTAGAAGCCAACAAGGCTGCTGTGCAACTAATGATTAAAAACGGCCTTAAAGTTGCTGAGTTAGCAGAGAACCAATACCAAAAAGAGCCTTCAAGGGCTGCTTTAGGTGTTTGGATAACGGCCTTAGAAATAATGAAGCATGAAAAAGAAGAGCGCATTCATGCTGACCGCACTCACTTCCAAGCAATGTTAGAGCTGCGTAAAAAGCTAGAAGATTATTTTAACCAGCTAGATCCACGTAAAACAGACGCTGCTGTTAATGAAGCGCGCGTTGCAACCAATGAATATTTTTCTGCTGCGGGCGCTTGGATAGCCAACGATGACAAGCTAACCAAAGAAATTTTGCCACGCATGGCTTCTTTGGGTCAGGATGTTATTAAACAGGCTGAAGGTGCGGCGCAAGAAGGCGCTAAGCAAATGATTGATACTCAAAATGAGAGTATTAAAATCATTACTATTGGTGTGTTCTTGGCCATTATTATTGGCCTAGTATTAGGCATGATCTTGTCACGCTTAATTAGCCGCCCATTAATTGATGGTGTGAACTTTGCCAAAGCCATAGCTGCAGGCGACCTAACTCAGCGTATTGATCCTAAACACCTGCGCCGTTCCGACGAAATTGGTCACCTTGCTGTTGCTTTGCAAGAAATGGCCGATCACTTAAATGATTTAATTGGTGGCATTAAAGAATCGGTTGCCAGTATTGGCACAGCAGCCAGCGAAATTGCTGCAGGTAACTCAGACCTTTCTCAGCGTACTGAAGAACAAGCATCTAGCCTTGAAGAAACTGCTTCTAGCCTTGAAGAATTAACTTCCACAGTAAGGCAGAATGCCGATAATGCACGTCAGGCTAACCAGCTTTCTGCTGCAGCAAATAAAGAAGCAGTTAAAGGCGGTGAAAAAGTTCGCTACACAGTTACAAAAATGAATGAGCTGTCTGCCAGTGCTGCCAAGATGAGCGAAATTATTACGGTTATTGATGGTATTGCTTTCCAAACTAACATTTTGGCGTTAAACGCAGCGGTAGAAGCGGCGCGTGCTGGCGAACAAGGCCGCGGCTTTGCAGTGGTTGCCGGTGAAGTGCGCTCCTTAGCTCAGCGTTCAGCAGCAGCAGCCAAAGAGATTCAAGAGCTGATTAAGCTAGATGGTGACATTGTAAGTGCGACTAGCCAAATGGTGAACGAATCTGGCGAAAGCATGGAAGAAATTATTAGTTCAGTAAGGCGCGTTACCGATATTATGGGCGAAATTGCTGCCGCTTCAGATGAACAAAGCCAAGGCATTGAGCAGGTTAACCAAGCCGTTATGCAGATGGATGGTGTAACTCAGCAAAACGCCGCATTGGTTGAAGAAGCCGCCGCCGCCGCAGAATCGTTAGAAGAGCAGGTAGTAGCACTGGATGCTGCAGTAGCAGAATTTCGTATTGCTAACCAACCTAGCCAGCCTAAACAACTTGCTTCAGCAGCCAGCAGGCCAATAGCTCAGTCAAGACCTACTACAAGCCACAGCAAAGCACCCACTAAGCCTAGACCGGTTGCTACACAGGCTAGAAAAGTAGCTAGCAAACCTTTACCAGCACCCAAGCGCCAGAGTGATGATGAATGGGAAGAGTTTTAAACCTTAACTATTAAGCTAAAAATCCTTCATTATTGAAGGCTTTTTTTTGTTTGTTTTTTACTGTTACAGTTGCTGCCACAGCGAGCGGGTTGAGGTGGTTCAGGTGGCTAGGGTGTTAAGCTTGGAAAAGACAGAGCTTTTAAGTTCTGCTACTCTTTCCACCAGATTATTTTGACTGCCTATTAAGTTATAAAAATGGATGCTTTGGTAATAATATGAAAATTTTTATTAGTGTTGCTTCTTATTGTGATGAGTTACTTTTTTTTACCATTAAAGACTGTTTGGCTAAGGCTGCCGCGCCTGAAAATCTAGTATTTGGTGTCGTTGATCAAAATGAAGTATCACAAAAAGATGCTATTGAAGAGCTAGGTTTAGGGGCAAGAATTAGGTATGTATTTATTAATAAACTAGATACCTTTGGGGTTTCTTGGGCAAGAAATGTGGTCTTTTCTTTATGGGATGATGAAGATTATTTGCTGCAAATAGATTCCCACACCCTTTTTGAAGAAGGTTGGGATACAAACCTACTTAAGCAGTATCAAGAGCTGAAGAAGAAGTCGGCTAAGCCAATTATTTCAACCTACCCCTATGCTTTTTCTTTTGATGAGAATAACAACCCTACTTTTAAGGAACCTTCTCGAAAATATGCCTTGGTGCTAAGGCCTCATCCAGACACTTCATTAAGTGAAGACAATGCCGTGTTAAGATTCAGAGCCGAACATCAGTTAAGTGACGAACCAGTATTAGGCTGTCATCTTGCAGGTGGGTTTATCTTTACCAGTGCTAATTTTATGCAGGAAATTCCCTACGACCCCTACCTTTATTTTCATGGTGAAGAACAAAGCTTAGCAGTTCGAGCTTATACGCGTGGTTGGGATATTTATAACCCTAACTACATACCGCTTTACCATTTATATAAAAAAGCAGGGGAAGAGCACACTACCCACCACTGGCATAAAAGCACTAGCACTAAACGGGTGTTAGATGGGTCTTATCTAAGGGCTAGAGCCAGAAAAAGAGTGCTGCGACTTTTTTATGGTGATGGCTTAAAGGGAACTGCTTATGGTTTGGGTGAAGTAAGGAGTTTGGCAGACTTCTGTGCACTGAGCGGTATTGATTATATTAATAAAAAATAAAATAAAGCCTTCAATTGAAGGCTTTTTACTTACCTTTAGCCCCAAAAAATGTTTCCCATATAAGCAGTGTTGCACCTAGCGTTATGGCGCTGTCAGCAAGGTTGAAAGCAGGAAAATAGCTGTGTTGCCAATGAAAGGCTA